>NZ_JANSIG010000013.1:0-12135 GCF_047461975.1 Synechococcus sp. R55.3
CTGGTAGTAATCCGTACTGAACATATTATACATTATTTTCAGTATAGTTGAGCTTATTATTGACTAGAGTCATGCTCTCAAGCTAACAACCACGTTCTTGGGTGTGGTCACCGGGAGCAGCTCTGCACAGCGCAGCCAACCGAAGATAGGTACCTTGATGCGGTTGCCAGAAGTGCGAATACTCCCTTCCAGGTAAAAGCTGTCTCGCACTCCCTTGCGTTTGAAGCGGGGAAACTTCCCCAACCCACCCCGCCAGCGCTTAAGGGCTTGCTCCAAGTTGCGTAATGCCTGCTGAGGGGCGCATTTGGAGACCTGGTAGTACCAGCGATGTTCTTTCTTCACCTCGGCCACTAGGCGCTTGTGCAGGTCAATGGCGGTGGGAAGTTTTTGCTGGTTCTCCAGGGCTTGCCGACAGACTTCTAAGCCCCAGTTATAGGCGTGGCGGGCTACCCCAGCGTGTTGGGCGGCTAGAGTTGTTTGCTTGCGGTTAAGAATGAGTTGCGTCCGAAAACCCAGTAACATGCCCGCCACACCGCAAAGCGTCCATGAGTTCCGTGAAGCTTTCGGCTTGGCGCTCACAAGCCCCCTTTAGCTTTAGGTAACTCATGTTGACTACTGTAAGCTTTTCGGCCTGCTGTTGTCAGCCTCTGGTTTTGTCTGCTGGTTTTGCTGGGGTTGGGGGGGTGGGGACGGCCAGCAGGGATCCCCTGCCACGGGTTGGATGTGCAACTCCAGGTAGCCGGTGGCCGGATCCGGTTGACGGGAGAAGCGATACTCCGGGCTGTCGGCGAGGACAATTTCGGCGGTGGTGTAGATGAGGCAGCCGGGGCGCAGGTGTCCCCCCCAGGTTTGGCCTCGGGCATCGGCAACGGTGAGATGGAGATGGACTCCGTCAGGGCACAGGGATCCACTCAGGGCCAGGATCTCCAGGCGTTCCGACAGCAGGTGATCCCCCATTTGGTCGGCCAGGCGCAGGATGGCTTGGCTGAGGCTGCCGACAGCGCTGAGGACAAACCCCGCTTGCAAGGGCTGCTGCCGGGCCAATCGCTCTAGTTCCTGCTTGAGATCTTGGCCGGGGAAGAGGCGCAAGGGATAAATCTTGAGGGATCCCGGCGGCATGGGCTGGAGCTCTTGGCGGCGGGAGGAGCGGATCCCGGGTCGCCAGCCGGGCTTAACCACCGGGCGGGAGCGAGCGATCACCAAGCAGTCATCCGGCAGGGGGTAGCGGGCAGGGATGGTGGAGCCGGCGGCAATGGTGACATTGGATCCCACCTGCAAAGGAGCCACCAGAACCGAGTTGGCGCCTGTTTTGCTGCGATCCCCAATTTCGGTAAAGTGCTTTTGCTGGCCGTCGTAGTTGGCGATGATGGTGCCCGCGCCGATGTTGACCTGGGATCCCAGCTTGGCATCGCCCAGGTAGGCCAAGTGGGCGGCATTGCTGTGGGATCCAATCTGGGTATTTTTGGTTTCCACAAAGTTGCCGATGCGGCAGTGATCCCCAATCTGGCTGTGGGGGCGCACGTGGGCGTAGGGGCCTATCCAGACGTGGTTGCCGATGCGGCTGTGGCTGACCACCGAGTAGAGAATGTGACACCCAGATCCAATCTCGCTGGACTCGATCCAACTGCCCGGCCCCAGGCGGGTTCCCGAGCCAATGCGGCACACCCCTCGCAGATGGGTTTGGGGCTCGATCACCACATCGGGGGCCAATTCCACCGTTTCCTCGAGGCTGCTGCTGTCGGGATCCACAAAGGTGACCCCGGCTTCCATCCAGGCTTCCTTGAGGCGATCCTGCAAAATCTGGTACGCCTGGGCCAGTTGGCGGCGGTCGTTGACGCCCACAATTTCTTGCGGATCGGCAACATCCAGAGCGATGGCTTTGCCCACCCGCTTGACGGCATCCGTTAGGTAGTACTCCTGCTGCGCGTTGTTGCGATTGAGATGGGGCAAAACCTGAGCCAGAGCCGGCCAGTGAAAACAATACACCCCACTGTTGATGCGGCGATTTTGCCGTTGGGCTGGGGTGCAGTCTCGCTCTTCCACCAGTTCCAGCACTCGCTGTTGGGCATCGCAGAACACCCGTCCATAGCCATAGGGATCCGCCACCTGAGCCGAGAGCAAGGTTACCTCTGGGTTCATCTGGCGGTGGCGCTCCACCAGAGCTTGCAGGGTTTCTGCCCGCAGCAGGGGCACATCCCCGTTGATCACCAGCAGATCCCCCTGAAAACCGCCCAGGACGGGCAACAGCTGTTGAACGGCGTGTCCGGTGCCCAATTGCTGGGCCTGCTCCACAAATTCAACCGGGTACTCCCGCAGGGCTTGGCGCACCTGCTCCTGTTCATAACCCACAATCACCAGACAGCGGTGGGGTTTCAAGGTTAGCACCGTGCGCAGCAGCCGCTCGATCAAAGACAGGGATCCCAGCTTGTGCAGCACCTTGGGCAGCCGTGATCGCATCCGGGTGCCCTTGCCCGCTGCCAAGATCGCTACCGATAGCTCCCGCTCTGCCATGTTCCTTCCCCGAACTGCCCCCATCAAGTATAGGCGGCAGGATTCTGCCCAAAGGTAGTCTGAGGTTCGCTCCAAGTTCCTGAGCTCTGTGGGGCCAAAACTGAGCTAGCCTAACAAAACGTGCGGAATTCCCCACCCTCTGTAGAGTGGGGATGGATAGCACCACCGGGTCGGTTGCTCAGGGGATAAAGCCCTCAGAACTGGGATAGAGTGTGTCTACCAGAAGGTGGAAGAAAATCAGCCGGCGGGAAGCGCAACTGCAAGCAAAGGTTGCTCGTCAGCGCAAAGACTGGCAACACAAAGTGACGTCAGAGATAGCTTGTCGTTATGGCGAAGCGCTCCGCGCCGCCATAGGCGAACGGCGTAACGGAGAAGCTGCATGTCAAAGGGATGACCTGCAAGGGTGGGAAGCGCAAGGCAGGGCTGAACAAGTCCATTCTGTCGGTGGGGTTCGGTACATTGAACCAGATGATTACCTACAAAATCGAGCAGAAAGGTGGTTTAGTTCTCATGCTTCCCACTCAGACCCTCAAACCGAGCCAGCGCTGTCCCCAATGTGGGGCAGTCCACAAGGAGTGGGCAGACTTGAGCAACCGCTATCATGTCTGCTCTGGTTGTGGGTTTGAGATTCCCAGAGATTGGGGTTCGGTGATGGTGATGTACAACGTTGCCACTCATCGGCAACCGGGGTTGGGAACCAGCCTCGTGAGTCTTGGATGCTTCAGCTCTACTTCAAAGTCCTGCGGGTCTATGAAGCACCTGGGGCAGAGGAAGAGACTAAAATCCTGCCGTCAAGGGGATGGGGAAACCCCATCCGCCTATGCGGTGGGGTAGTTCATTGGCACATCTAACGGGTGCAAGCCATGACTGAGAGCAGGGATCCTGATACGCCCCCACAGGATCGTCGGCGGTTAATCCGAGAGGTGGCCGGTTGGCTGGCGATGCTGGGGGTGCTGATCCCAGGGTTGCAGCGCTTCTATATGGGGCACCAACGCTGGGGCTGGGGCTACTTGGTGGCGGGGCTGATGGTGTTCGTTCCCTCCATCCCGCTGCAGATTCTCAGCTACGGGGTACGCGCCCTTTGTTTGCTGGAAGGGCTGTGGATCCTGACCATGAGCAATGCCGATTTCGATTTTCGATTCAATCGAGGGTTGATCGAGCTGGAGTGGACCAGTGTGGAAGGCCGAGAAGCTCGGGATCCCGAACAGCAGTTGGAAAGCCTGTTGAAACAGGGCTTGATCACCCGCGCTGAATATGAGGAGCGCCGCCGGCAAATCCGCAAGATCTCCTGACCCAAGCATCAATCACCAAATCAGGCTTCTGCCCGGCTGGCCAGCCCGGTAAATAATGGTTCTGGTGTTGGTTTTCCCGGCAATAGCTCCTGCCCGAGCTGGGCTCCTTCCTCTCCCCTGTTATCTTGCACCGTCCTTTTGCCTTATGTTGCCAAGCCTTCCTCTCGCAGCTATCCCCCTGTTCTCTATTGCGGCAGCCATGCTCTTGGTCTATCTGCCCATGGGGGTGGTGGGTTATGCCCGTGCCCGCGTCGGCTACGACCTGCATGCCCCTCGGGCTATGTTCGATAGGCTACCTCCATATGGACAGCGGGCCACCTGGGCTCATGCCAACGGGTTTGAGACCTTTGAGACGTTTGCGGCAGCAGCGTTGATTGCCTACATCACCGGCCCACACCCGGATCCCTGGTATTTTGGCCTCAGCGGAGACGAAGGGGTAGCCGTGCTGTGTGGGGTGTTTCTGCTGGCGCGGCTGCTCTACAACTTTTTCTACATTGCCGATATTCCCATTGGGCGCTCCCTCTCCTTTTTGGCGGGATCCCTAGCTACTTTGGGCCTGTTGCTGATCAGCCTGCTGCCTTTTCTCGGCACGGGCCTGGCCTAGTCTGGCGAGAGAAATTCTCCTATCCCGGTATCCTGGCCCAACCTGCGATACTGGAAAAGGACTCCGTCCTGCTGTCACGAACGGGGCCCTCTTGGTGCCTCTCTTCTGTCCACGGCCCACTACACAACGGTCAGCCATGTACACTCTGGAACTGCTCCTGAAAGGAAACCCTGCCCCTATTGTTGTCCATCAAAAAGAGGAAGAAGCGGCCAACCGGGCCTACCAAAGCATCGTCAATGCTTTGCGGAGCGGATCCCCTCAGAGTTTGGAGCTGACCTGTGACCGCACCGGCAAAAAGGTGTTTCTGCTCACCGGTGAGTTGTGTGGCGTGCAAATGACTTCTAAGTCGGGCAGCGCCAGCCCCATGGGAACCCGTCCCGGTTTTTTGGCCCAGTTGCAAAGCTGAGGACAGCCCTTTTCTCTCTGCCGCTAAGGGATCCCCATGTCTGAGGTGGCCATTCGGGTGGAGAGCCTGACCTTTGCTTGGCCGGAACGTCCGCCGGTTTTGCAGGCGTGCAGTTTTGTCATTCCCAAGGGCCAGTTGTGGATGCTGTTGGGGCCCAATGGCAGCGGCAAGTCCACTTTGTTGCAACTGTTGTCCGGATCCCTGACCCATCCCCAGCCCCTTTCGGGCCACCTGGAGATTCGCGGTCGGCTGGGCTATGTGTTTCAAAACCCGGATCACCAACTGTTCATGCCCACGGTGGGAGCCGATGTGGCCTTTGGCTTGGGAGCAGAGGCTCTGACCTTGGCGGAAATTCACCAGCGGGTGGAAACAGCCTTGGAGCAAGTCGGATTAAAGCACCTGATCCGTCGGCCCATCCACGGCCTCAGCGGCGGACAGAAGCAACGAGTGGCAGTGGCAGGGGCTTTGGCCCGGCGCAGCGAGGTGCTGCTTTTGGACGAGCCGACAGCCCTGTTGGATCCCGACAGCCAGGCGGATTTGCTGCGGTGCATCCGGCAACTGGTGGATCAAGAAGGCATCACCGCCCTCTGGGTAACCCATCGGCTGGCGGAACTGGAGTGGGCAGACGGGGCGATTTTTCTCTCGGAAGGCCAAGTGCGTCAACAGGGATCCCCAGAGCAGGTGCGGCAACGGATTGAACAACTGTTTGGAGCCTGAGGGATCCCTGCGCATCCTGATCCCAAAGAGATCGCGAAAGCGTAGCTGCACCCCCCGGGTGTCCCTGTTTAGAATAGGTAATGTATCCGGTTGATCAATTCGGTTGGCACAAGGTCATTATCCTGGACTCATTCCTCATCTGGATCGGCTGGTTTTTACCTGTTGATCCTCGGTTACACCGAATCCCTACAGGTTCTGCGTCAACCGGTTATATCAGCGGGCCACCGGCCCCATCTAGTCTAAAGGAGCTTGAGAACATGGGACTGTCTGAAGTGATCGCCAAAGAGCTGGAAAATGCTCGCAACGTCTGCTCTGAGTACGGCGAAGGGGATCCCCACTGCCGTGCGGCCTGGGACGCAGTTGAAGAAGTGCTGGCAGCTCGCAGCCACCAGCCGAGGACTCCCAGCAGCCTAGAGCAGCACTGCGCCGAAAACCCAGATGCTGTTGAATGCCGGGTCTACGATACCTGATTCTCGGGAACCCCACAGAGTGGATGCTCTCTGTCGATTCCGTAGCGATCGACAGGGTTTCCTACTGGGGATCTCCGACAAAATCCAGCGGCCTGCCGGATCCCTGCCGGTAGGCTTTGCTTTCTTGGACTGGAAGGCTTGACTGGGTGCGGTTTCAGGCGCGACGTACAGAGCGCTTTCTTTTTAGGGTCATTTTGATTCAAACCAGGACACTGCACCCGCACTTAAAACGTTAGATGCACAGGGCCAGAAGGCTTTTCCCAGTACCTCGGTCGCCTTGTCCCAACCTGAAACGACTATGAAATTGTGACCTGCATCATTGCCATCCATCAAAACCAGGACAGGGATTCATCAAACTTATGGCTTATGGGATCCCCAGTGCCGGTGGAGAGCGTTTTTCACGAAGAAAGCCTCTGAGCAGAATCAGCCCGCAGCCATTGCCTCACCCACAAGGCGAAAGCTATTCCCAGCAGCACCAGTTGGGGGAGCAGCGTCTGCCAAGTGGGATATATGCCCAGCCAGCGCAGCTTTGGGATCCCAACAAGAGGAGTGATGGGCAGCCAGTCCGCCACCTGTAGAGCGTGCAAGCCACTGCCCAAAAACTTAAAGCCCAAGTAGAAAATCAGCAGACTTAGACCCCGGAAAAAAACTCCCAGCGGCAATTTCAGCCCCACCTGCAGCAGCAAGATCGCCAGTGCCACCAACACCAGGGATCCCAGGCCGATCCCCGCCCAAAAATCTTTTGCCGAGAGGGAAGAGGCCAACCCCACATAAAACAGCACCGTTTCCGCCCCCTCGCGAAACACCGCCATAAATGCCAGAAAAGCCAAGGAAAACACTTGACCGGTGGCCAGTGCCGCCTGCGCCTGTTCCTGCACAAAGGTTTGCCAAGAAACCACTGCAGCCCGGCGGTGCAACCAAAGGCTGACCGAAAACAACAAACCTGCTGCCGCCAGCCCGGTGATCCCTTCCAGCACCTCTTGCCGCGTGTGGGTGAGCATCTGCTGGAAAAACAGCTTCACCAGCAGGCCGAGCATCACCGCTGCCAGCAAGCCTGCGGATCCCCCTAGCCACACCCAGCGCTTCTGAGCCGATTGCCCGCTCTTGCTCAAAAGGGCCAGCAGCGCCACCAACACCAAGAGAGCCTCTAGGCCCTCCCGCAGCAAAATCGAAGCAGCATCCAAGAAGGTATAGTCTGACATGGGCTCACCCAAACAGGCGGCTCAATTCTGATCGAAGCCAAGAGGATTTCTAGGCGGTGGCTGGGATGAACTTGAGGGCAGCAGAATTGATGCAGTAGCGCAAGCCCGTGGGCGGGGGGCCATCCCGAAACACGTGCCCCAAGTGCCCGCCGCAGTTGGAGCAGTGGACTTCTGTGCGGGGCACAAACAATTTCCAGTCCGTCTTGGTACCGATCACATGGGGAGCAATCGGCTCCCAAAAGCTGGGCCAACCGGTGCCACTGTCGTACTTGGCCGCTGAGGAAAACAGCTCCTGCCCACAGCCGGCACAGACGTAGATGCCCGCAGCTTTGTTGTCGTAGTAAGCGTTGCGGAAGGGGGGCTCAGTGCCCTCTTGGCGCAGCACATAGTATTGCTCTTCGGTGAGCAGTTGCCGCCACTCGGCGTCGGTTTTGGTGAAGGGATAAGTCTGTTGGGCCATTGCTCTTTGCTCTCCTGCCAAGCTGAGGGGTGCTGTGACGAACCCGGCCACTGCCGAGGTCAATAGCTCGCGTCGTCGCATCGTGAGGTTCATCTGTCGTCGCTGTGTGAGTGACAGGGAGGCGATCCCTGCTCAGAGGGATCCATCCGTCTTCGTCCGCCACCGCTGGGTTGAGACTTGCGAGTAGGTCATCTATATCTTAACTCTTCTTTACGTTCCCTCCTGCAAAACAGGGAAGTAGGCAAGTATTCTTCTATGGGTTTTCTATGGGTTCTATCGACAGCTTCTATCCCCGGCTTCGGGCCCGCTCCCGCTACAATGAGCTCACGTGGGCTGCTTGTCCAACCCTAGACGAGTCATGGAGTTTTTCCTATGCTGCTGGTCGGCTCAGGTGCAAAGTTTGTACAGCAACTGGAGCAAGCTGGAGCTTTGGCCATCTATGTAACCCCAGAAGGGGGGTCCGAAGGACATTACCTGCGGCGGCTGCGCGGAGCTGGGTATGAGGTGGTCACCCTCTCCAGCAAGGGAATCGGGGATCTGGCCAGCTATTTGACGTGCATTCATGGGGTACGGCCTGCCACATTGGGCAAGTCGGAGCGGCGCACCTATTTTTTCCCGGCGTTGATCGAGCAGTATCGGGCCACCTTGCCCCCAAAAGCTAAGGGGTTGGTGTTCTGGTTTTACGAAGGGCATGTGTTCAGCCAACAGGAACTCTCCTACCTGGTGAAGCTGAGTCGGGAAGACAAGGGAGTGAAGTTTGTGGTGGAACTGGGCCGAGAACGGTCAATTCGTTGGCAACCTCTGCAGAGCGCCTGAACCTCTCTTCAGGATCCTCGAAATTTCTTTGCTACCATCTCAAATAGATGGCCTGCGGCTCAGATTCCCATCCTGCTAGCGGCTTCTTGTGCCTGTGACCTTGCCAACCGCCTCGCTGCAACAGGGTACCTGGTTTAAGTTGATCTGCGGTGCAAGTTTCCACCACTTGCCCTCGGTTCGGGAGCTGGCTTTCCTTTACACGCTGGCCGGGGCAGATTGCATTGATGTCGCTGCCGATCCGGCCATAGTGCGGGCCGCTCAACAAGGGATCCAACGGGCACAAGCCGAAGATCCCCAGGCGGGATCCCCTTGGTTGATGGTCAGCGTCAATGACGGTGAAGACGTGCATTTCCGCAAGGCGGTGCTGACGGCTCCTGTTTGTCCTGCCGACTGTCCTCAGCCTTGTCTGGCAGTTTGTCCCCCTCATGCTTTGACCCAGGCAGCCCTTCCTGCTCAAGTCCACATCCAGACAGAGCTGTGCTACGGCTGTGGGCGCTGTGAGCCGGTTTGCCCCCACCGGCGCATTGCCACCTTCGGCTACCAGGTCGCTTTGTCAGAAGTTTTGCCGCCTTTGGTCGAGCTGGGCATTCAAGCGGTGGAGATTCACACCTGCATCGGTCGCCAGAGGCCATTCGAGGAATTGTGGGGATCCCTGAAGCCCTGGCTACCTCAGCTCCAGGCCATCTCGATTAGCTTTAACGATGGTCCGGGCCTAGAGGCTTATTTGAGGGATCTGCTGGCCCTCATGGATCCCTTGCCGGAGGTGTTGATCTGGCAGGTGGATGGCCGGCCTATGAGTGGGGATATTGGAGCTGGCACCGGCAAAGCTGCCCTAAAGTTGGCCGAGAAGGTACTGAATATGGGTCTGCCAGGCTATGTGCAATTGGCAGGAGGAACCAACGCCCAAACGGTGCCGCTGTTGGATCCCCGGTGGCCGGTGGCGGGGGTAGCCTTCGGCAGCTACGCGCGACAGTTGGTGTCAGCCTATCTGGAAGGGCCAGCCCACAGCTCATCGGAGTCAGGATGGAATCCCGGATTGGCGGCAGGGATCCCGTTGGCCAAGCAGTTGGTGCAGCAAGTAAAGCGGCGATCCGTTGCTTTTAGGCAAACCTGTTTTTCCTGCGTTTAACGACGTTGCTCAGCCATGAGTTTCCCCGTACAGCCCTCAACCCCAAGTCCGTCGATGGATCCGGAAAGTGCTCCGCACCGCTTACGTGAACGTACCGGCTTTCCCGGCCAGGTTCAATACAGCGACGACCTGAGTAAGCTTTTGGATATCCTGCCTGCTCCGATTCGTGAGCGCCTAGAACAGCATCCCCACTTGGATCGGTTGGTGGAGGTGGTGCTGGATTTGGGTCGCCGCCCCGAAGCCCGCTTCCCCGGCTTTGCCGATTACCTTTCAGAAGACGTGATCACCCGGGCCGACTTGGATCAGGTGATCAGCCGGGTTGGAGAGTTCAGCAGTGACAACCGCGCAGGCATTGCCTCTACCCTGCACCGGATCAGTGCCATTCGCAACCGCCAAGGCACGATCATCGGCCTTACCTGTCGGGTGGGTCGCTGCGTTATCGGCGTGATCAGCATGATCCGCGACCTGGTGGAACAGGGGCGCTCTATGCTGTTGCTGGGCCGACCGGGGGTGGGCAAAACCACGGCCCTGCGGGAGATTGCCCGTGTGCTGGCCGATGAGCTGGGCAAACGAGTGGTCATTATCGACACTTCCAACGAGATCGCAGGCGATGGAGACGTGCCCCATCCGGGTATTGGTCGGGCCAGACGGATGCAGGTGGCCAGCCCAGAGCTGCAGCACAAGGTGATGATCGAGGCAGTGGAAAACCACATGCCCGAAGTGGTAGTTATCGACGAGATCGGCACTGAACTGGAAGCTTTGGCCTCTCGTACCATTGCCGAGCGGGGGGTACAACTGGTGGCCACCGCCCATGGCAACCGCATCGACAACCTGATCAAAAATCCCACCCTCTCCGACTTGGTAGGCGGGATCCAATCCGTCACCCTAGGAGATGAAGAGGCGCGGCGGCGCGGCTCTCAAAAGAGTGTGTTGGAGCGCAAAGCTCCCCCTACGTTTGAGATTGCCATAGAGATGCTGGAGCGATCCCGCTGGGTCATCCACGAAGATGTGGCCGCCACTGTGGATCGTCTCTTGCGCAACCGCGAGCCGCTGACCCAAACCCGCAGTTTAGACGAACACGGCCAGGTGGTGATAGTGCGGAGCACCGCTGGCGCAAACGGGCGCCCGGCTCTATCTGGCCCCCAATGGCCCCCTGCCGGCAGCACAATCTCCGCAGCACGGGAGCGGGGAGGATGGCAACGCTCTGGACGGATGGAAGCTCTGCCTTCAGAGCCGCTTGAAAGTCGCTCGCAGCAGCAAGGAGAATCGGGTTTGCTCCTGGAGAGGCGAGAGGACTCCGTCCCGCTAACGCCAGCGGGATCCCGTCCTGCCGCTCAGGTGGTGGCCGAATCCAGAGTAGAATCCGGCTCTGACGAAGAAGAAGATTTGGACTGGGAGGGATCCGCCCTAGCCCCGACAGGACGGCAGCAGAATCCGGATGGGCCGCTGATGATCTACCCCTACGGAGTGAGCCGCTTCTACCTGGAGCAGGTGATCCAAACCCTGAAACTGTCGGCGGATGTCACCAAAGATCTAGACGAGGCAAACATTGTCTTGGCCTTGCGATCCCAGGTGCGCAGCCGTTCCAAGATCCAGCAGATGGCCCACTCCCGCCAGATCCCGATTCACACCGTCAAGGCCAATACTCTGATTGCTCTGGCTCGCGCCCTGCGCCATATTCTCAACATTGAAAGCGAAGAGGGATCCGATTCCGACCTGGAGCTGTTCATTCGCGCCAGCTCAGGCGATGAAACCGAAGCTCTGGAAGAAGCCCGCCTGGCGGTGGAGCAAATTGTCATTCCCAAGTCTCAGCCGGTGGAACTTTTGCCCCGTTCGCCTCTGATCCGCAAGCTCCAACACCAGTTGGTGGAACATTACCACCTGCGGGCCCAAAGCTTTGGCGAAGAGCCCAACCGCCGCTTGCGCATCTATCCCAACTAGCCCCACACGATAGCGCAGCCAATAGTCCAGCTCTAGAGAACCTCTATCCATTGAGCCGTCGTGGTTAGAGAGGAAGGACTCCGTCTCGCTTCTGTGAACGGGATCCTGGGCTAAGATTTGGCTACGCCAAGTGTGGTTCCCGCCGTTGCGACAGCGCTGCAGGTGTCGGCCCAGTGCCGTAGGTATAGCCGCAGGGTGCCCTGGGCATAGCACCATCCATTGCTATAGGGATAGCCAATGACTGCCACAGAAGTACGCTGGACTACTCGAGACATCGAGGCTCTGCCAGAGAATGAATGGATCCGCTACGAGATCATCGATGGAGAACTTGTAGTGACTCGTTCTCCTCACCACAAGCATCAGCACCTGGCCGGGCGGATTTTCTCCCTGCTGGATCAATGGTCGCTCGAGACCGGGCTGGGTGAGCCTTCCATTATGCCAGGTCTCATTTTTTCTGACTCGGACAGTGTATCTCCCGATGTTGTTTGGGTTAGTTATGAGCGGCTGTCCCAGATTCAAGATGAAGCAGGACATTTTCGGGGTGCCCCTGAGCTGGTGGTTGAAGTCCTATCACCTGGAAAAGTTCA
>NZ_JANSIG010000013.1:12235-45948 GCF_047461975.1 Synechococcus sp. R55.3
CAGATTCAAGATGAAGCAGGACATTTTCGGGGTGCCCCTGAGCTGGTGGTTGAAGTCCTATCACCTGGAAAAGTTCATGAGGATCGAGACCGCTTGGCAAAACGGAAACTCTACTCTGTGTATGGGGTGCAAGAGTACTGGATCGTCGATCGGTTGGCTCAGAGAGTAGAGGTGTATCGCAGACAACAGGCCCAGTTGGTCTTGGTAGAAACGCTGTTGGTTCAGGATGCGTTGTCTTCTCCCCTGTTGCCCGGCTTTGTCTGCACGGTTGCTGAGCTGTTTACCTCCCGACCCTAGGCTTCAGGCGTACAACAGCCGAAAGGGATCCCATCCCATCGGCCAAATCAATGAAGCAACCAAGATGCCTGCTGCTGCGTACTCTAGCCGGAAAAAGTGCGGCTTGGCCCTGGCCGAAACTGTTCCGGTGTAACAAAATGTTAAGGGCAGCATTTGTACGGGGATCCCTTCTGAAGGGGCCGGTCTTTTGCTGGCTCATGACGCACATTTTGCACACCTCCAAGGACACATAGCCATGTACAACAATCGTCGTGGTTTTCTTCGCTGGCTGGCTCTCGGTTTTGGCTCGTTGGTGGGTTGGTTACCTGGGTTTACCCGGCGCCGTTTTGCCCTGGCCCAGGGAACTGCTTCTGGCTCTAAGGCTTCTGAGCCGGAGTTTGTGAAAGTTGCCACTCTGGCCGATCTCAAAGATGGCCCCTTCAAGGTGGAAAACGCCTTTGGGAAAAACACCGCCACCCTCTGGCTGGTCGGGGATCCGCAAAAAGAAGATTCTCTGCTGGCTTTGGATGCCGCCTGTCCCCATGCGGGGTGTGATGTGAACTGGCGGGGGGAGAACTTTGTCTGCCCCTGTCATGGCTCGGCTTTTGCTGCCGATGGCAGCCGTACCCGTGGCCCGGCCAAGGCAGACCTGGCCATCTACAAGGTCAAGGTGGAGAAGGGAGAAATTTTTGTAGCCAAAGCCTCATAAAGTTCTGGGCAGGCTGTGGGCTTTGAGGCCAGGCAAAAGGAGTCGGGTATCCGGATTGAGAAGACAATGGGCTGAGCTACCGAGGCTTTCCCTATGGCTCGTCCCTACCGCTATCTGTTCCTCTCCACCCCTGTTGGACCTCTGGGATCCGGGGCCGGTGGTGGTGTGGAGCTCAATCTTGCCAACCTGACGCGTGTCTTACTCCAGATGGGATCCCAAGTGCGGGTGTTGGCCCCTGTGGGATCCCGAATAGCGGAGTTGCCGGAGGAGGTGATCGAGCCGGTGGCGGGCCTTCCCCCGGCCTATGCGCAAACCCAGCGCCGCGATCAGCCGGTTCTGATCCACACCCCCTCTCTGCTGGCCAACCTGTGGCAGCGGGCTGCCCACCTGCAAGATCAGTTCGATCTAATCGTGAACTGGAGCTACGATTGGCTCTCGTTTTATTTGACGGATTTTTTCCGCACCCCGGTGGTCCACATTGTTAGCATGGGATCCCTCAGCGATGCCGTCGATCAGGCTCTAGAGCACATTGCCCATCGCTACCCTGGTCGGCTGGCGGTGCATTCGCGGGCGCAAGCCCAGACCTTTGCCTTTGCCCGAGCCGAGATGGCGGCAGGTCGGGATCCCTTTGTCTATCTGCCCTGCGGGGTGGATCTGCGCCTCTACGACTTTGTGCCCCAAGGGAATGGATCCCTGTGTTGGATTGGGCGCATTGCCTCCGAAAAGGGCCTGGAAGACTGTGCTGCCCTAGCCGAGAGGACGGGAAGGCCGGTGGTGATCCTAGGCCACCTGCAAGAGCCAGGCTACTGGCAGCAGATCCAAGAGCAGTACCCGCATGCCCAATTGGATTACCGAGGGTTTTTGCCCACCCCGCAAATGCAGCGGATCTTGGGGCAATGCTCAGCCTTGATCATGACCCCCAAGTGGGTGGAGGCCTTTGGCTTGGTGGCGGTGGAAGCTTTGGCCTGTGGCGTGCCGGTGATTACCTACCGCCGGGGTGGGCCCGCGGAAATTGTCAGCGATGGAGAAACCGGCTGGATCGTCGAGCCGGACAACGTGGCAGCTTTGGCAGAGGCTGTAGAGCGCCTAGATCACATCGACAGGAGCCGCTGTCGGCAACGGGCAGAAGAGCACTATTCCCTGGGCGCGATGGCAGAGCAGTTTCTGGCCTGGAGCAGGCAGATTGGCCGGGATCCCACCTGGGCAGCCCGCGAGGGAGGAGACAGGCAGTGGTACTATTAACTTACTTAATTCTGGCGAACTGTGTCAGACACGCAGCCCAACAACGGGAACGTTTTGACTTACGACGGGGAAACCATCATGACGACTGGGAAAGGATCTGTTGCGCTGGTGCGATCAGAGGTTCGTCGGCGGTCACAGGTTCTGGGAACGCAGGTGATCAGCCAGGGCAACGCAGCCCGGCTTGGGGTAGTCAGCGAAGTTTGGGCGGATCTTGAAGCCAAGCAGGTTCTGGTGCTGGGGGTGCTGGAAAAAGCCCTTGCCGGATCCCCCCGTTTGATGGAGCTGCGGCAGGTAACAGCTTTGGGTCAGGATGCAGTTCTTGTCCCCAGCGAAGAAGTTTTCGATAACTTGGATTTGGAGGGCCTGAGTCGCGTGGTTGGCAGCGAGGTGGTAACCGAAGAAGGGATCCGCCTCGGCAAAGTTAAGGATTTTGAGTTCAACTCCGTCTCCGGCATCATCACGGGTTTGGTGCTCTCCAACCTCGGCCTCACCTTTTTACCCGGCTTTATCCTCAGCACCTATCTGCTCTCCACCGATGAGATTGTCTCTGTGGGCGGGGATCGCCTTATTGTTGCCGATGGCGCTGAGACCCGCCTAACCCAACTGGCCAAGGGGATTTTGGAAACTCTGGGAATCGGCAAGCCCCCTTGGGAAGCCGGAGTTAGCCCTGCTCCTGCCCTGCCCAGTGCTGTCGAGAGTTCCGCCGTCGAGGAAGATTACGAAGAAGAATACGACGAGGAATACGAAGCCGAAGAAGAAGACGTTTACGCAGAAGAAGAGCCTGAACCTGAGCCGCAGCCTGTGCGTCCACGCCCGCCTGAGCCCGCACCCGCCCCCGAACAACCGGCTTGGGAACAGGAGTATGCCAAAGAAGAGGCCCCTCCCCCTTCCAGCTCCACTCCTGTGGATGGTGATCCCTGGGAGGATAAGGCCGGGGAGCCCACTTAAGTTGCCGGGCTTGTATCAACTCCCCTTTCCCCTCAGGGAAGTGGCTGGGGGTGGTCGCGTCAGCCGAGAGTACGGTCGTTCCCCCTGATGTCAGGGCTGCTTCTTGCGTCAATCCCCAGCTGTTTTCTTCCAAGGGGTGAAGGGATCCCCCATCTGTCTATCCCGGCAGGGCAGGATCGGCTTCGGCCAAGAAGCGCAAAGCCACCGACAAAAAGGTCTGCGGCGCTTCAATGTGCGGAAAAGCAGCCCCCGGCAATCGGTAAATCGGCACCTCCGGGCGCAAGGTGCGATATCGCTCTGCCTGTTCTGGGCCGGTGAGGCGGTTCTGTTCTCCCCAGACCAGAACCATGGGCTTGGTCACCACGCGAAAGTCGTCTTCGATGGGCAAGTTGAGCTTGCCGGTGAGAAAAGAACGGGGGGCAAATTGAGCCCCCGCTTGGTGAGCTGCCCGGTAATAGTAGTCCACCACCGCCTCATCCAGGGCGTAGCTGGGGGAGAACAAGCTCTGCTCTGTAAACAAGCGTACACTCCAGGGGGCGGTGATGCCGTTGTAGAAGGCCAACCCCAGAACGGGCAGGCTGAGGAATCCATAGGCAATCTGGGCCAAAGGGATCCCGAGCGCATCGGGGATAAGGCTGTTGTCTCCCAGAGGGGCGATGAGCAACAGCTTCTGCCAATGGTGGGGTTGTAGACGGGCCGAGCGCAGCGCAAACCCTGCCGAGAGAGAGTTTGCAATGACGTGACAGGGTCGCCCGATCACCTGCTGGACAAAATCCCCGATCATCTCGGCATAGAGGCTGCCGGTGTACTTCAAATCTGGACGTTCTGAGTTGCCCCACCCCAACAAATCCAGAGCATAGACTTGATGGTGCTGCCCCAGCTCCGCCATAATGGCACGAAACTCATAGCTGGAGGAGCCTGCCCCAATGCCGTGCAACAACAACAACGGCTGGCCGGATCCCATGACCTTGTAAAACAGGCGATGACCCCGCCAGAAGTGGTGCCTTTCCTCTCCCGGCAACAGGCTCTGCAGAGGTTGAGTTTGGGAGGAGATCCAAGCGTTGAGAACGGCTAGAGCACCCAAGCCGCCGACTGTAGCCCAGAGGCTGGTCTTGAGAACTTGGCTCAGCTCCTTCATGCTCAGCAGCCCGGCTGGGGAACTTACTTTTTCTTAAGGCGGTAGGTGATGCGCCCTTTGTTGAGGTCATAGGGGCTCAGCTCCACCTTGACCCGGTCGCCGGGCAAGATCTTGATGTAGTTGCGGCGAATTTTGCCGGAGATATGAGCGAGCACGTTGAAGCCGTTGTCCAGATCCACTCGGAACATGGCGTTGGGCAGGGATTCGGTAACGACCCCCTCCATTTCAATGGCATCTTCCTTAGACAATGAACCCTCCCAAAAACGACACGACAAATAGGACGACACTCCACAGCCGCGACGACACGCGCTGTTAAGAAATGAAAATATGCTCCACCTCTTCTATCCTAACTGTTGCAGTCCTTCATCAGGGGATCCCTTAGGACTGAAAAGGCGTGCGATCGGTCAAAATTTCTGCTCCAGACTCGGTAACCAAGACCGTGTGCTCAAACTGAGCCGACCAAGAGCCATCCACCGTGACCACCGTCCACTGGTCTGGCAACACTCGGGTTGCCTCTCCCCCCGCATTCACCATCGGCTCAATGGCCACCGTCATGCCGGAGCGCAGCTTGGGATTGGGCAGATCGCGGGTGCGATAGTTGGGAAATTGCGGCTCTTCGTGCAGATTGCGCCCCACCCCGTGGCCGACATACTGCTTCACCACCGAGTAGCCCCGCCCCTCGATGTAATCTTCAATGGCGCCTGAGACATCCTGAAGCCAAACGCCGTGGCGCACGTGGTCGATGCCCGTCTGCAGGGCCTTGGCCGCTGTATCGATCAGATCCCGGGCTGCGTCGCTCAGGGGTTCCAGGCCGATGGTGATACAGGAGTCCGCATGCCAGCCCTCGACGATGGCGCCAAAATCCACCTTAACCACATCTCCCGGCTGCACCACTTTGCGGGGACTGGGGATCCCGTGCACCACCTCATGGTTGACACTGACACAGACGCAGGCGGGAAAGCCGTAGTAGCCCTTGAAACTGGGCAAAGCATTAAGTTGGGCCACCCGTCTCTCGGCATAGGCATCGATATCTGCCGTGGTCCAGCCCGGCTCCAGGCGCTCCGCGATCTCCTGCAATACTTGGGCCACCACCCGACCGGCCCGCCGCATTTTCTCCACTTCGCGGCGAGATTTGATCTCGATGAGCTGCATGCCCCGCCGCTGGGGGGAATTTCCAGCTCCTGCTCTAATCACGCCGTCCTCCTGAAGCCTTCCAGAAGAGCCTGCAGATGTTCCTGTACGGATTCCACCGGCTGGTTGCCGTTGACCCGTTGCAAGCGCCCCTTGGCCTCATAAAAATCGATCAGGGGAGCCGTCTGCTGCCGATAGACCTCCAGCCGCTTGAGAATTACTGACCGATCCGCATCATCGCTGCGCCCCTGTTCCTGGCCACGGGCCAGCAGCCGGGCCACCACCACCTCGTCGGGCACCTCCAAGTTGAGGACGTAGTCGTAATCTTGTCCCAGCTCTTGCAGCAGCTCTTCCAAGGCTTCTGCCTGGGCTAAGGTGCGAGGAAATCCATCCAGGATCCAACCCTGCTCCGGAGACTGCTGCAACTGCCCCTTCACCATCCCGATCAGCACCTCGTCGGGCACCAGCTCTCCCGCATCCATGTAAGCTTTGGCTTGGCATCCCAGCGGTGTCTGAGCCTTGACCTCGGCCCGCAGCAGATCGCCCGTGGAAATTTTGGGCGTGTGGTAGATGGCCGCCAGCCGCTCCGCCTGTGTACCTTTGCCCGCCCCCGGCGGCCCCAGAAAGATCAACCTCGGCACTACTGTTTGACCATCCCTTCGTAGCGTTGTGAGATGACATAAGTCTGGATCTGCTTGGAGGTCTCAATCGCCACCCCCACCAAAATCAGCAGCGAGGTCGCCCCCAAACCTTGGAAAGTGGTGATGCCGGTTGCCCGTTCCACCGTCGTCGGGATGATGGCCACCGCGCACAGGAACAAAGCCCCCAGCAGCGTCAGCCGATTGAGGATCCCTTCGACATACTCAGCAGTGGCCTTGCCCGGACGTATTCCCGGAATGCTGGCTCCCATCTTCTTCAAGTTCTGAGCCAGATCCACCGGGTTGATGAGCAAAGAGGTGTAGAAGTAGCTGAAAAAGAGGATCAGCACGAAATAGAAGGGAATGTAGAACCAGGAGGTGGGGGATAGGAAGTTGGCCACCTGCACCAAGGTCAGGTTTTGGGTGTACTGGGCCAAGGCCAAAGGCAGAGACATCACCGAGTAGGCGAAGATGATCGGCATCACCCCCCCCTGGTTCAGCCTCAGGGGCAGATAGCTTTTCTGCTCGCGGAACAGCTTGTTGCCCACCTGGCGCTTGGCATAGACGATCGGGATCTTGCGGCTGCCCTCTTGGATGAAGACAATGCCGACAATGGTGGCCAAAAAGATTGCTGTCAACAGCAAGATGCCACCGATAGTGCTGCTATCGGCACGGGCCAAGCTGATGGTCTGTCCAAGGGCACGGGGCAGAGTGGCAACAATGTTGATGAAGATCAACAGCGAAGGGCCACTTCCCACCCCCTTCTCCGTGATCATCTCTCCCAGCCACATCACAAACATGGATCCTGCCGCCAGAGCCAAGGTGGTGGAGGCCATGAAGGCCAACTCATTGGTGGTACTGGCAAACTCCCGCACCCAAAAGGAAATGCCAATGCCCTGGATAATGGCCCAGCCCAAGGTGACATAGCGGGTGTATTGAGAAATCTGCCGCCGCCCCTGTTCTCCCTCGTTTTTCTGCAGGTTCTCTAAGGCCGGAATGGCCGGGATCAGCAACTGCATGATGATCGAGGCGTTGATGAAGGGCAGGATCCCAAGGGCAAAGATCCCCAAAGCAGAAATCCCCCCGCCGGAGAAGACATCCAGCAGGCCAAACACAGGACTATTGGCAGCTTCGGCGGCAAAGCGGGCCCGATCGATACCGGGAATGGGGATGTAAATGCCCACTCTGACCAGCAGCAGCAAGCCCAAGGTGAGAAACAGACGGCTGCGCAGGCCAGAGGCCATAGCCATCTGCATAAAAGTCTCTTGGGCAGAAGGGGCGGAGCCTCGTGTGTCAACCATAGGGAAGAGAATCTCGCGGGAGCAAAAGGTAAGGTGAGCTATCTACCACTCTACGCTGCCGGTGGTGCAGTCGGCAAAATCAAAGTAAATCCAGAGAAAGTGCAACTCAGCAACTTCCCACAGAAGCCGGCCAGAGCAGCGGGAAGGGGCGGTCTAGGATCCCAAGATTTCCACCCGACCTCCGGCTGCCTCGATCTTGGCTTTGGCTGAAGCGGTAATAGCCGCCGCCCTGATCGTCAGGGGCACGCTGACTTCCCCATCTCCCAAGATCTTCAGCGGGCCATCGTTGGTGGTGACGATCCCTCGTTCCATTAAGCTTTGCAGGCTGACCTCGCTGCCGGCAGGCAGATCCGCCAAGGCGCGCAGGTTGACCAGGGTGTATTCCAGACGCCGCGTGTAGCGGGGGAAATGCTTAAGCTTGGGCAAACGCCGGTAGAGGGGAGTCTGCCCCCCTTCAAAGCCGGGTCGTGTACCACCCCCCTTGCGGGCCTTTTGCCCCCGCATCCCCTTGCCACAGGAGGCCCCCTGCCCGGCAGAAACGCCACGACCTAGCCGCCGCCGCCGCCGCGTCGAACCTGCTTGAGGCCGAATGTCTTCCAGTCGCATGTCTACCTCTAGCTCACTTGCTCAATATCACCTGTCCATCACTTGCCCAATAGGCGGCGCACATCGATGTCTCGGTCTTGGGCCACCTGCTTAAAGGTACGCATCCGCCGCAGCGCATCGATGGTAGCACGGGCATTGTTGAGGGGGTTGCTGGATCCCAGTTGCTTGGCCAAGCTGTTGCGTACTCCTGCCAGCTCCAGAACGGTGCGGACTGCCCCCCCTGCGATGACGCCTGTGCCGGGAGCTGCTGGCATGACCAAGACGGTGGCACCGCCGCCTGCCCCCTGCATGGGATGGGGTACGGACAAACCTTTGGTGAGGGGCACCTCAATGAGGTGCTTTTTACCGTCCACAACCCCCTTGCGTACTGCTCCAATCACGTCGTTGGCTTTGCCTACGCCAACCCCGACTTGGCCGCGCTCGTTGCCGACCACCACCACAGCGCGGAAGCTCAACTTCTTGCCGCCCTTGACCACCTTGGTGACGCGCCGAATCTGGATGACCCGCTCTTGCCACTCCGTGGGCTGCTCTTCGCGGCTTTTCTTGCTTCTGCGACGTTCCCTCTGCTCAGCCATGTGCTGTGTCCTCAGTAGCTAGAACTGTAACCCTGCTTCTCGGGCAGCTTCTGCCAGGGCTTGAACGCGCCCGTGATAAAGCTTGCCCCCCCGATCGAAAACCACGCGGGAAATGCCCATCTGTAAGGCTCGTTCGGCAACTGAGCGGCCCACCAAGGCAGCCGCTTCTTGAGTAGCCGTCCCGGTTTCTTTGAATTTTTCGCGCAGCTCCCTGTCCAAGGTGGAGGCGGAGGCTAAGGTATGCTGGGCTACATCGTCGATCACCTGGGCGTAGATGTGTCGATGGGAGCGAAACACGGCCAGGCGAGGCCGCTCGGCAGTGCCGAAGACTTTGCGGCGAATGCGCCGATGACGACGTTGGGTGGTGATTTTGCGGCTGGCTTTCATAGGCTATTCACTTCTTCGCTTTCCCCGATTTACCTGCCTTGCGGCGAACTTGTTCCCCTAGATAACGGATCCCTTTCCCCTTGTAGGGCTCTGGGGGCCGGACGGCTCGGATACGGGCGGCAGTATTGCCCACCAGTTCTTTATCTGTGCCTGAGACAACAATGATGTTGTTTCCCTCAACGGCAATTTGGATGCCAGGGGGAAAGGGGATCTCCACAGGATGGCTGTAGCCAACGTTCAAAACCAACTTGCTGCCTTGGATGGCAGCCCGGTAGCCCACGCCCACCAATTCCAGCCGCCGCTCAAATCCCTTGGATACTCCATCGACCATGTTGGCGACCAAGGTGCGGCAAAGGCCGTGGAGTTGGCGGGCAGGCCGAGAATCGTTGAGACGGCTGACTGTGAGCGTCTGAGCGTTTTGCTGGACTGTGATCAAGGGCGGTAAACTGCGGGACAGTTGACCTTTCGGTCCTTTCACTGCAATGTGTTGGCCGTCGATCTGGATCTCCACCTTGGCAGGAAGGGCGATGGGGCGTCTACCAATACGGGACATGGGAAAAACTCCTGACCAGAGAAAACTTAATGTCTAGTAGACAAGGCAGAGGACTTCGCCGCCAATGCCCTGCTTACGAGCCTCCCGGTCGGTCATAATGCCGTTGGAGGTGGAGATGATGGCAATTCCAATTCCTCCCAGCACTCGGGGCAGCTCTTTGTGGTTGCGGTAAACCCGCAGACCCGGTCGGCTCACCCGCTTTAGACCATTGATGATGGGCCTGCAGTTGCGGCCTTTGCCTTTGTACTTCAATCGCAACACCACCCGGGCTTGGATCCCTTCTCCCTCCTCTTTCCATTCGCTGACAAACCCTTCCTCATGAAGAACGCGAGCGATGCTGCGGGTCATGCGTGTGGCCGGAACTGCCACCGACTCGTGCCGAGCCATGGTGGCATTGCGAATGCGGGTGAGCATATCGGCGATCGTGTCGTTGGTGTGGGCCATCGGTGGGTCAGTGCTCCTCGGAAGATCGATGCAGATCAAGAAAAGTCAGGGTGGGCAACCTAGGAGGCAAAGGGCATGCCAAACGCTTTGAGCAGGGCACGGCCCTCTTCGTCGGTTTTAGCAGTGGTCACAATTGAAATATCCATACCTCGCAACTGATCTACAGAGTCATAGTTGATTTCGGGAAAAATCAGTTGTTCGCGGATGCCCAGGGTGTAGTTGCCTCGTCCATCAAAGGCTTTGGGGCTGACGCCGCGGAAGTCACGGATACGGGGCAGAGCAATGTTGATCAGGCGATCCAAAAACGCATACATGCGCTCCCGCCGTAGGGTTACCATCAGGCCAACCGGCATGCCCTTGCGAATCTTGAAGCTGGCAATTGCCTTTTTGGCGCGGGTGATCACCGGACGCTGACCGGTGATGGCGCTGATCTCGGCAATGGAAGATTCCAGAGCCTTGGCATTTTGGGAAGCTTCCCCCAAGCCGCGGTTGATGACGATCTTCTCCAGGCGGGGCACCTGGTGGATGTTGGTGTAGCCCAACTCCTTTTGCAGCTTGGGGACGATGACGGTGTTGTAGAGGATTTGCAGACGTTGGGGCATGGTGGCTTCTCCTTGCGGCTCTGGGCTGGGTCAGAGCCAGACCAATGATGGAAAAAAGAATGTAATGCCTAGTCGAGGATCTCGCCTGTTTTCTTAAGGACGCGGACTTTGCGACCATCGGCGGTGATTTGATAGCCGATGCGGCTGGCCACTTCCTGCTTCTTGGAATAGGCCATCACTTTGCAGACGGGAATGGGGGCTTCCTTGGTCTCAATCCGGCCACTTTCCCCTTCTCGCTGAGGTTTGCGGTGGTAGGTAACAATGTTAACCCCTTCCACCAAAACCATGTTGCGTTCGGGAAAGACCCGCAGCACCTCGCCGATTTTGCCTTTGTCATCGCCGGAGATCACCTGCACGGTATCCCCTTGCTTGATACGCATTTTGTAGCGCAGGCTGTTGCGGTGCTTGCGAATGCCCGGTCGCCGAACTAAGCGCCGAATTTGGCTGGGTTTGAGGGGGCGAACCATCAGAGTACCTCCGGGGCCAGGGAGATGATCTTGGTGAAGTTTTTCTCCCGCAGCTCGCGGGCTACAGGGCCGAAAACACGAGTTCCACGGGGATTGCCATCATTGTTGATGATCACGGCAGCATTGTCGTCGAAGCGGATGCACATGCCGTCAGGGCGACGTACCGTATCGACGGTGCGGATAACAACGGCCTTGACAACATCGGATTTTTTGACGGGCATGTTGGGCAGGGCATCCTTGACGACACCAATGATCACATCGCCCAAGCTGGCGTAGCGACGGCCACTGCTGCCCAGCACGCGAATGCACATCATCTTGCGAGCACCGGTGTTGTCGGCCACCGTCAGCATAGTTTGCTGCTGAATCATAGTTTCTTCACCTCCCTCAGGATTTCGGCAACTTGCCAACGCTTGGTGCGGCTAAGGGGACGGGTTTCCGTGATGCGCACCAGATCCCCTTCTTGACAGCGGTTTTCCTCGTCGTGGGCCTTAAACTTCTTGGTCTTGACGACGATCTTGCCGTACTTCGGGTGAGCAACTCGATTTTCCACAGCAACAACCACCGTTTTTTGCATCTTGTTGCTGACAACAATGCCAATCTTCTCCCGAACAGCCATTACTCCTCCTTGGTTGGGCGTTTGCCCCGCTTACGCTCTCCCTCCACAGTTAGTAGTTGCGCCAGCTTGTGTTTGCGCAGCCGGATGAGATGGGGCTGGTTCAACTGCCGCGTGGCCTGCTGCAAACGCAGCTCAAACAGCTCTTTCTTGACGGCGTAGATTTCGTTGCTCAGCTCTTCGTCCGATAAAGCACGGGCATCAGCAATTTTGGGCATGGGCATGGCTGAACTCTCCTCATACACTGCTGGTGGCCACCTCTGAAGCCGTTGCCTGGGCGGGCTCTGGCTTTTCAAAGTCGGCTTTGGTTACAAACTTGACCTTAATGGGCAGCTTCTGGGCGGCAAGGCGCATGGCCTCGCGGGCGATGGGCTCTGCCACTCCCCCCATTTCGAAGAGGATACGGCCTGGCTTGACGACACAAACCCAGTACTCAGGGTTGCCTTTGCCGGATCCCATGCGGGTTTCCGCGGCTCGCTGAGTAACGGGCTTGTCAGGAAAGATGCGAATCCAGATTTGGCCACCCCGCCGAACATAGCGGGTCATGGCCCGACGGCTGGCTTCGATCTGTCGAGCTGTAATCCAGGCGGGTTCTAGGGCCACAAGGCCGTATTCCCCAAAGTTGATGCGGTTGCCACGGGTCGCTTTGCCTTTCATGCGCCCGCGCTGCTGCTTGCGGTATTTGGTGCGTTTGGGGCTTAACATGGCCGTTCCTCAATCATGGGTAACTGATGGGGATCCCTGGGCATTGCCAAACCGGCGGTCAAGCCTCTGCTTGAGCCGAGCGATCTTCAAAGGTGGGCCGCCGCCGCTGCTGCCGACGTTTGGGCTGTTGCAGGGGAAACTTTTGTTCGTGACGTTCCTGCCCGGGCAGAACTTCCCCTTTGAAGACCCAAACTTTGACTCCGATGATGCCGAAGGTGGTATGGGCGAGGTGCTCGGCGTAGTCGATGTCGGCCCGCAAGGTGTGCAAAGGGATCCGCCCCTCCCGCGTCCATTCGGTGCGGGCGATCTCGGCCCCGTTGAGACGACCGGCAATTTGGATTTTGATCCCTTGTACGCCTGCCCGCTGGGCCCGTTGGATTACCTGGCGCACGATGCGGCGAAAAGCAATCCGCCGTTCCAACTGTTGGGCGATATTTTCCGCCAGCAAGGTCGCTTCGGCGTCGGCACGGGTGACCTCTACTACATTGATGCGAATGGTTCGTTCGCCGCCACCTCGTGAACTCAGCTCTTTTTGCAGACCTTGGCGCAAAGTCTCTAGGCCGGATCCGCCCCGACCCACGACCACCCCAGGGCGAGCAGCGCGGATCTCTAGGTCAATTTGATCTGCTTTGCGTTCAATTTGGATATCGGCCAAGCCAGCACTGCTCAATTGCTGGGTCAGGTAGGTGCGAATCTGATCATCCTCCTGTAACAGGGCTGGATAGCGGGCCGGATCGGCAAACCAGCGGCTGCGATGTTCTTTAATCACGCCGAGGCGGAAACCGGTGGGGTGGATCTTCTGTCCCATGGTGGTTAAGGGGTAGAGGTCTGGGAATACGGAAGGTTAGGAAGCTGTCACCACTTCAGCTCCTATGGGCCGGACGGCGATGGTGATGTGGCAGGTGCGCTTGCGAATGGGGTAGGCCCGCCCTTGGGCGCGGGGGCGAAACCGTTTCAGCACAGGACCCTGATCGGCGTAGGCTTGGCTGATCACCAGATCCCGGGGATCCAGGCCGTTGTTGTGCTCTGCGTTGGCCACCGCTGATCGCAGCACCTTACGAACCGGCTCACAGGCAGCGTAGGGCATGAACTCCAGCAGGATGAGGGCATCGGCATAGGTGCGCCCGCGGATCTGATCCAGCACCCGCCGCACTTTGAAGGGGGACATGCGGATGTAGCGGGCTACCGCTTTAACCTCAGGGGATGAATCAGCCATGGCGCTCTCCCTCCTGCTCAATACTGTCCTACTCGTTGTTTATCTCAACGGCGGGCGGCTTTTTTGTCGCTACCCGCGTGACCGCGGAAGGTACGGGTGGGAACGAATTCCCCCAGCTTGTGACCCACCATCTGATCGGTGATGTAGATGGGCACGTGTTGCTTGCCGTTGTGAACGGCGATGGTGTGGCCGATCATGACCGGCAAGATGGTGCTGGCCCGCGACCAGGTCTTGATCATGTGCTTCTCGTTGCGCTCGTTCATCTTCTCCACCTTGAGAAGCAGCTTGGCATCCACAAAGGGGCCTTTTTTCAGCGAACGTCCCATAAGAACCTCAACCGTTTGATAAGCAATTCACTGTCGAAAAAGCTTCGGGGAGCGAATGGCCAGCGGCTACTGAGCAGCCCTTCCGCCCTTGTCCCGGCGGCCTCCGCGACGGCGACCGCGCACGATGAATTTGTTGCTGGGCTTGTTGCGTTTGCGGGTCTTGTACCCCAGGGTGGGCTTGCCCCAAGGGGTGACAGGGGTACTGCGGCCTATGGGGGCTCGCCCTTCCCCGCCGCCATGGGGATGATCCACAGGGTTCATCACCGAGCCACGCACCTTGGGACGGCGCCCCAACCAACGGCTACGACCCGCCTTGCCCAGGCTGATGTTGTTGTGGTCAACGTTGCCCAGTTGGCCGATGGTGGCGTAGCACTCGCCGCGGATCATGCGGACTTCGCCGGAGGGCAGCTTGAGGGAGACATATTTGCCTTCTCTGGCCACCACTTGAGCGCCAGCCCCGGCGGCGCGAACGATCTGCCCGCCGCGACCGGGATACAGCTCCACATTGTGAACCACCGTTCCCAAGGGGATCCGCTCCAGGGGCATGGCATTGCCGATCTCAAAGGGGGCCTCTGGCCCGGCCATGATGGTGGCTCCCACCTGTAGGTTGCGGGGAGCGAGGATGTAGCGTTTCTCGCCGTCTTCGTATTCCACCAGGCAGATGTGGGCGCTACGGTTGGGATCGTACTCCACAGTTTTGACGGTCGCCGGGATCCCCCGCTTGTCGCGACGGAAGTCGATGATGCGGTAAAGCCGCTTGTGGCCACCACCGCGGTGCCGGCAGGTGATGACGCCACGGTTGTTGCGCCCTTTCTTGCGGTGAATAAATTGCAGCAGCGACTTTTCCGGTCTGGGCTGCTTGCCGTTCTCGTCACGGGACAGCTCCTCGAAGTCAGAGACCGTCATGTGACGGGTGCTGGGGGTGTAGGGTCGGAGAGTACGAATGCCCATGGCTCAGGTAGGGGTGGGGGACGGGACAACAACAGCTCAAAAGGGGCGTTCAGGTGTCCGGGAAGAGGGTGATGGAATCTCCCTCCGCCAAGGTCACGATGGCTCGCTTGGGACGGGTGCGGTAGCCCACAAAGCGGCCCACCCGCCGTTGCTTGCGCGGGAGCTTCAGGGTGTTGACGGAAGTAACTCGCACGCGGAACATTTCTTCGACGGCAGCTCGGATGAGCGGCTTGGTGGCGGTGGGCAGCACTTCAAAGACATATTTGCGCTGCTCCATCAAGGCGGTTGCCTTTTCGGTGATGACGGGGCGCAACAGGACGTCGGCCAGGATCCGCTTGCTCTCAGTCATCGCTTTCCTCCTCTGCTGGGGCTGCTTCGGCCTCTTCTACCGTTGACGGCTCTGCTCCTTGAGCCAGTTCTTCTGCTGGATCTTGGGGCTCTTCGGTTTGCTCTTCTGGCCCCTGCGGATCTGCTGGACGTCCTTGGAGGGCAGCTTGGTTTTCCTGGGCCTCAGGTTGGGCTGGGGTTTGCTCTGCTTCCTCGTGTTCGCTTTCTGGAACGGCCTGATCTTCCGGCCCATCTCCGGGCAGGGCCTGATCTTCGGCTATGTCGGCCTGAGGTGCATCCTCAGAGGGAGTCTCCAGAACTGCCGGCGCAGCGTCGGATCCCCAACGGGCCTTGAGCTGCTCTAGGGCAGAAACGGTGATCAGCACCCAATCGACGTTGAGCAGATCGAAAACGTTGATCTGATCCAGGCCGATCAGCTTAACGCGGGCGATGTTGCGCACGGCCCGCTCTACGGCTTCCGAGCGTTCGGCAACGATGAGCAGAGCCGATTGATCTTCCATCACCCCCCAGCGCAGCAAAGCCTGGGCCACAGCACGGGTTTTGGGCGGGTTGAGCTGCTCCTGGAAATCCTCCACGACGATCAGGTCTTCCACCCGACTTTGCAGAGCGGTGCGCAGGGCCAGTTGCCGTTCTTTGCGGTTCATGGCCAGGTTGTATTCCCGCTTGCGGGGGCCGAAGATCACCCCCCCTTTGCGCCAAAGTGGGGAGCGGATGGAGCCGGCACGGGCCCGACCGGTGCCTTTCTGCTTCCAAGGCTTGCGACCGCCGCCGCGCACCTCAGCTCGGGTCTTGGTGTGGGCGTTGCCCTGACGAGCATTGGTCATCTGCCGGCGCAGTGCCAGATAGAGGATGTGGGCGGCTGTTTCGGGACGAGCAACTTTAAGGCTCAGCTCCGCGCTGCCCACCGTTTCCCCTTGCCAATTTTTCACCACACAACTTGCCATGGTTCCCTCGTCTTTGCGGATGCCGGTCAACCTTGTTTTCACCCAGGGATCCCTCCCCTAACGCTTGTTGCCCACCTGCTTGGCAGGGGTGATCTCCAGCAGCCCTCCTTCTACGCCGGGCACGCAGCCCTTAATCACCAACAGATCCCGCTCCGGATCCACCTGCACCAACTGCAATTTGCGGGTGGTGACTCGGCCACCTCCCAGCCGCCCTGCCATGCGCATCCCCGGAAACACGCGGCCTGGGGTTGTGCCGGCGCCAATGGAACCCGGTCGGCGGTGGTTTTTGGAGCCGTGGGACATGGGGCCACGACCGAAGTGGTGGCGCTTTTGATAGCCGGCAAACCCTCGCCCGATGGAGGTACCTGCCACATCCACCAACTGGCCGGGGGAAAACATCTCGACGGTAATTTTCTGCCCCAATTGGTAAGCTTCCGGCTGATCAACGCGAAACTCTCGCAGGTGGCGCAGCAGCTCTGTCACCCCTGCTTTGCTGAGGTGGCCCCGCTGCGCCCGCGTGAGATGCTTTTCAGTGGTGGGCAAGTAGCCCAACTGAATGGCGTTGTAGCCGTCTGTGGCCTGGGTTTTGATCTGGGTCACGGTGCAAGGCCCCGCCTGTACGACGGTAACCGGAATGGCCAGCCCCTCTGGTGAGAAGATCTGGGTCATGCCGACTTTTCTTCCAAGGATGCCAAGTGCCACAAGAACCTCCAATCGAGCCTGCACGACTCGCTTTCATCAATTCAGAGCCGACTCACTCCGACAATCAGCCGACCTTTCGCGAAGCGGGCTGTAGGCCAATGGCTCAGTCAGCCGGATGGATAGACATACAGCAACAGCGTGGCAGCAGAAAGCTCAGAACAAGGCTGAGTCTGCCAACTCAGGCGAAAAAGCGAGGCAGGGAGAATCAGGGATCCCTGTCCCCAGAGCCTAAGATCAGCATCGGCAACGCTGATCCTCTCGCCTAGTTCACCCCAAAGTTACACGCCAAACTGCTTTTGCTAAGAGCTGCTCAGACTTGCCTGCAAAGAGGCAGTATCTGGGGTAGCAGCGCACCAGGTCGCCAAAGCGGATGGGCTTAGTTGGCAACGGAAAACGATCATAATGAAGCGAAGGCCCGTTTGTCCAGACTTTTGCCGAGAAAATGGGCTGGTTGGGGAGGCCAGCAATGGCGAGAGCAGCTCAGGCGGAAGAAAAGAGCCATTGGCGGGGGAAGCCATCTCCCTTCAAAAGTGTGATGGGCTGGGCAGGCAGTGGGCTGACCCAGGCTTGTGTGGATCACTATCGAAGTTTGTTGCAGGCGGGATCCGATCCGGGCCGGGTCTTGTTTTTGGTGCGGAGTCAACGGCAAGCGGATGAGGTGTTGTGGCGCTTGCAGCAGTCCAGTTCGGGCTTGGTGGGGCCGTGGCGGATCGAGACGTTCTTGCAGCGGGTTGGGCGCTCTCTGGCCGATCATTGGCCGCAGGTGTGTGCCCGCCTTCCTCAGTTGCCTCCTCAGTTTGAGCCGATCCCCTTGGCCAAAGATCTCACTCAATTTCTCTGCGAACGAGCCTGCGCTTTGTGCCCTCGGCATGGGGAAGCCTTTGCCGGGGTCGGGCTCAAGGAGTTCCAGATCTGGGATCAGATCAGCAGTGCTGCTTATATTGCGGGGGCTTCGGGTTTGCCGGCAGAGGTGGTGGGATCCCGGCTGGCCCGGGCTTGGCCCGAGGAGGCAGATCCGCGGCGGGCAGAGGCTTTGCAGGCAATGGGCTGCTGTGTGGGTCGGCTGTGGGAGGCAGCGCTTCGGTTGGGATCCCTGGATTTTGGCCTGCAAATTCGGCTGTTTGGCGAGCACATCCTGCCGCTGGCGGAGTTTTGGCAAGAGTGGGATCACCTGATTGTGGATCAGGCGGAAGACAGTTGTGCCGTGGCGCTGGAGTTTTACCGGCAGGGGCAATCCCATCTGCAAAGTCAATTTTTCAGCTACACCCTTGGTGGTGGGGTTTCCTTGACCGGGATCCCGGAAGCTGTGGCCGACTTCTTGATGGAAAAAACGCAGGTTCAGTTTCTGGAGGGGAGCCATCGCGCTTCAGCAGGCATGATCCGCTTGGGGGTGCAGATTGCGCGGGTGCTGGATCCCCCGTTTTCTCATCCGCTGCCTGAGCCGAAGGGGGGGGAGCTGCCGCTGGTGCAAACCCTGGAGGAAGAGACCCAGTTTGCGGCAGTAGAGGCGATGGTTGCCCAAATTCGCCGGCTTTTGGGGGCCGGGATCCCGGCCCATCGCATCGCTGTTTTGCTGCCCCGTATGGATGCGGGGGTGAGCCTGAGCTTGCAGGAGCAGTTGTCGGAAGTGCCGGTTTTGCCGATTGCCCCCTTCCCGGCCTTGATCCGCTATCCTTTGGTGCGGGCGGTGCTGACGGCAGCAGAATTGGCTCACCCTGAGTGGGGCGCTTTTCCTACTTTGCCGGCTTGGCGGCTGATGTTGAGCTGGGTGCTGGGGCTGGATCCCATCCGGGCGGCTCTGTTGGCCGAAGATACCTGGGATCCGGTGGGGCGTTCTCTGCGTCCCCGAACAGCAGTACGGCAGCCGGAGCGGGTGGGGTTTGCCAACCTGGAGCGCTACCAGCGACTGTTCGATTGGCTGCGCGGCTATCGTCCCGGCCCTTCATTGGCCGCTTTCTTCCAGCAGTTTTTTGCCGATCACTTGGCCTCGGTGATTGCTTCCCCTCAGGATCAAGAGCTGCTGCGCGTATTGATGGAAGCGGCACAACGGTTTCGTCAGGCCTTCCCTGCCGAAGGGGATCCCGCCTTTTTGGCCATGATCCGCTCGGGACAAACCCCCAGCAGCAGCCGCTTCGAACCCGATTATTCCCGCTACTTGGTAGTTGCAACTCCGGTGGCCTATATCAATCGGGGTTTGGAGGCCGATTACCAATTTTGGTTTGATATCACCAGCCCCAGTTGGTCCCGCTCTTTGTGGCATGTGCTCTACAATAGCCGTGTGCTGACGCCGGAGTGGGACGGGGAGGTTTTCGATGCAGGGCGGGATTTACAGGCGCGTCAACGCATTTTGGCCCGCACGCTGTTGAACCTCTGTTGCCGCACTCAGAAGGGGCTGTGGTTGGTGCGCTCCAATTTTAACTACCGCGGCGAGGAGAACACCAGCATTTTGGACTACCTGATTTTGAAGGGCCTGAAAGCCATGGCAGCCGTCGGCTGAGAGAGGCCCTATCCTGAAAGGGTGCTGGCAACTCAGGCCCCCAAGAAATCGGGGGATGCACCGCAGGAATGGTCAAAGGCAAAGGTTTTGGAAAAGCGGCGCAGCCGTCCCTCTCAAAACAGATCCGTCAGGCGGCAGTCCATTTCCGGCAAGGTGACTGGGCCCGTTGTCGGCAAATTTGTGAGCAGCTCCTCTCGGGTGCCGGCTCAGCTCCTGTTGGGACTGCCCAGCGGGGATCCCATTCGAATGCCGCCGACCTGTCTGATCCCGAAGCAGCCATCGCCTGGGTTCAGGCCCACGCTCTGTTGGGACAAATCGAGGAAGGAGCCGGTCGCTACCCCGCCGCCATGCTGCACTACCAGCAGGCCATTGTGAGCTGTCCACCTGCTGCGCCGGCCAGCTTAGCCGCTGAGGTTCATGCGCTGCTGGGGAGGGTGTTGCGGCAGATGGGGGAGAAAAAGCAGGCGCAATTGTTGTTTGAGCAAGCCCTGAACCGGGATCCGCAACTGCTGATGGCACGGGTGGGGTTGGCCGATCTGCTGCAGATGCGGGGAGAATTCGTGGCGGCGGTGGCCCACTACTTGCAGGCTTGGCAGGGATCCCAGCAGGAAGCGGATATCCCCTATCAAATCGGCATGTGCTTCTGGAAGCAGGGACAACCAGAGGCGGCCAGTCCCTGGTTTCGGCGGGCGCTCTCCTTGCAGCCTGAACACAGCGATGCCCGCTACATGCTGGCCATTCTGGGGGAGCTGCCCCTGCCCGACAGAACGCCTCCGGCTTGGGTCAGCCGCCTGTTCGACGAATATGCACCTCGGTTCGAGCAGCATTTGTTGGAGAAGTTGAACTACCAGGGACCAGAGGCTTTGCGGCAAGGGATCCTGGCGGTGGCAGCAGCGCAGGGATCGCCTCCTCAGTTTGAGCGGGCGCTGGACTTGGGCTGTGGTACGGGCTTGGCAGGAGCCCAGGTGCGCCCCTATGTCAAGCAGTTGTGGGGCGTGGATCTCTCTGCCCGCATGCTGGAAATCGCCCAACACAAGGGCATTTACGACCACCTGGTTCAGGGGGACTTGCTGGAGCTGCTGCACCAGACCTCAGAACGCTACGACTTGATCCTGGCGGCAGATGTGTTCATCTACCTGGGGGATCTGGCCCAGGTCTTTCCTGCCTGCGCTCGGGTGTTGAATGCCGGCGGGCTTTTGGCCTTTACCGTCGAGGTGGGATCCGCCCCCGGCTACGAGCTGGGATCCACGACGGGGCGCTTTGCCCACTCCCCATCTTACGTGCTGCAGCAGGCAGAACAAGCAGGGTTGGATCCCGTCTACCACCAAAACTTCACCCTAAGACGAGAGGGGGAAGCCGACGTACCTGGAGCCGTGTGGTGTTTGCGCCGTTCGCGTCAGCGGTGCGGAGCCCATTGAGGGAGAACACGACCTTCCCGAGCTTTCCCTTCATAGGAGCTTCACAGAAAGCCAGTTGAGGTATTCTTGAGCCAGAGTTTCCTCAGGGATCCCGGAAAGAGGAGCCTGATTTCTCGTCAGTCCCTCTGGGTTAGCTTGGGGTTAAGTTTCATTGGGCCAGGGTGGTTTGATGGATCCTGCCACCTTTCTGGAGCACTATGGGTTTGAACTGGAAGGTCAACCCGGCCAGGTTTGGGTGGAGCGCTGGGATCAGTCGTTCCCGGCCCGTTGGATCCCGGTGGCTTTGCTGGAAGCCCTCTACCAGGGGCGGTACAAGGCCACCTCTGTGGAGCAGCTTCTCCGCCTTTGGCAGCGTCGCGGCTCTCCTCATCTTACCTTTCCCCCAGAAATCGGCCAGTTCCTTTGGCAGGAGCAGCAGGAGCTGATCCGCTCTTTGGCTTCGGCTGCCCTTGCCTGTTCTCCGTTGCCGCCGGTACCCCTCGCAGGATCCCTGTTTTCCCGAGAACCGGCCATATCTCTAAACTTGTTGTTGGAGCAGTTGCAGGAGCTTCCCCCCAAGCTGCGCCGCCTGCTCGCCCAGTCCCCTCGTGCCGGTGGGACAGAGTCCTCATCGTTCGCGACAGAGGTGCAGAGCACATTCCCGGAGATTCCGCAGATGGTCGTTGACCCGCCAACTCCTGCCGAGCCTCCTCAGGGACAGTCTTGATGGGTTTGCCACCTTTTCCTCAGGGATCCCCGCCATGACCTTTCCCCTTGATCGCGACAGCGGTGCAGAGCACATTGCCTCCTTGCCCTGTGGGGTGATCACCGTCAGCGACACACGCACCCCTGAAACCGACCACAGCGGCCAGTTCATCTGCACAGCCCTCCAGGAATCCGGCCACCGGGTGGAGAGGTATTGCATTCTCCGAGATGAACCGCAGCTCATTCGAGAGCAGGTTCAGGATTGGGCCGGATCCCTGCCGGTGATCCTGTTGAATGGCGGCACAGGCATCGCCCCCCGCGACACCACCTATGACGCCATTGAGGCTCTCTTAGAGAAGACCTTGCCCGGCTTTGGGGAGATCTTCCGCCAGCTCAGCTATGCCCAGATTGGCAGTCGGGCCATCGCCTCTCGGGCCATCGCCGGGATCCACGGAAAGTGCTTGATCTTTTCCATGCCTGGCTCCCCAGCAGCCGTGCAACTGGCTATGCGCAGCCTGATCCTGCCGGAGCTACCCCACCTGGTTAAGCAACTGCACCAGGGCAAGCATTGAGGCAGCAGGCCGTCTTAGTGATCCCCTCTTAGGCCAAGAGGGCAGTCGCCTTGGCAAGAGCCTCCTCCCGCAGCAGAGCGGCTTTATCGGTGCGCTCCCAGGGCAGATCCAGGTGAGTTTGCCCGAAGTGACCATAGACCGCTACATTTTGGTAGAAGCGTCCCCCCCGTTGGCGGGGCAGCTCCCGCAGTTGGAACTGGGCCAAAATGGCTGCCGGCCTCAGATCGAAGTGGCGCTGCACCAGCCGCAACAGCTCTTCGTCGGGGATGCGCCCTGTGCCAAAGGTTTCCACCAAAATGTTGATGGGGCGGGCTACCCCAATGGCGTAGCTCACCTGCACTTCACATTTTTGCGCCAAGCCAGCTGCCACGATGTTCTTGGCCACGTAACGAGCCGCATAGGCAGCGCTGCGATCCACCTTGGTGGGATCCTTGCCGGAGAAGGCCCCGCCCCCATGGCGAGAATAGCCGCCGTAGGTATCGACGATGATCTTGCGTCCGGTCAGGCCCGCATCTCCCTGAGGGCCGCCGATGACAAACTTGCCGGTGGGATTGGTAAGGAAGCGGGTGTGGCTATCCGGCTTGATGGGCAGCTCGGCAAACACCGGCGTGACCACTGCCTCCCAGAGATCGGCGCGGATCCGCTCTTGCACCGCCGCCTCTTCCGTAATGGCGCCAATCGTGGGTGTGTGCTGGGTGGAGATGAGCAGGGTGTGAATGCCCACCGGGCGACCTTCCTCATAGGCCACAGTCACCTGCGTTTTGCCATCCGGGCGCAGATAGGGCAGGGTGCCGTTTTTGCGAACCGTGGCCAACTGGCGGCTGAGGCGGTGGGCCAAGCTAATGGGCAAGGGCATCAACTCGGGAGTTTCATCGCAGGCAAAGCCAAACATCAACCCCTGATCCCCGGCCCCGACCAAGTCGAATTGATCTTCCTGGGAGCCGCGACTTTCCAGGGCCACATTCACCCCTTGGGCAATATCGGGAGATTGCTCATCGAAAGCCACCAACACCGCGCAGCTTTCTGCACTAAACCCATTCTTGGCATCGGTATAGCCAATTTCGGCCACCTTGTCCCGCACCAGACGGGTGAAGTTGACCTGCGCTTGCGAGGTGATCTCCCCGGTCAACAAAACCAGGCCCGTATTGACCACCACCTCGGCAGCCACCCGACTGAGGGGATCCGCCGTCAAGAGGGCATCCACGATGGCATCGGAGATCTGATCGCAGATTTTGTCGGGGTGCCCCTCCGTCACCGACTCCGAGGAAAACAAAAACGACTTGGACAACGAACCTTCTCCTTAAAAGCTAGAACTGAGAACCTGAACAAAAAACAAGGCTCACCCGCTCGTTCATTATCCGTCGGAGAAAGAGCCAACCAGGGATCCCCAGGTGCTCCGCACCAGCCCCAACTCAGCCAGAGGAAAGGCCCAGCAACCAGCAAGCGTTCTGCACCGCTGACGCACCAGCACTGCCGCGAAGGCCTTGCCCCGCTGCCGCGACCAGAGCTATGGGAGCTGCTAAAGGATAAAGTTGCCAGAAAAGTCCCCCGACAAAGAGGGCTATCCTCTAGAGAAAACTTTATTGCCTTTATCTTTCGGTTACTGACTAACCGCAGGAATTGGCACCGTAGCGGAGGCTTCCGCCGGGTTGCCGCAGCTTCATTGGGCCTGGTCCCTCAGTCTGCTCTGGATAAAGAACGGAACTTGTCCCTATAGTACCCCCAACCTCCGCCCATTTGTCAAAAAAATAAGCTGTGGGCGGCTTCAGCCAAACAGACCCTGCCACCAGTCTGTCCCCTGAGCGGCTTTGAGAAAGAATGCGCCGGCCAAGCCCAGGGGGGAGAGAACGCCGAGAAAGCCAACTGTCCCCAATCCCCAAGCCAAGCGGTGCAGATGCTTTTTGTCGGCAGGATTTGGCGTCGTTTCGGCTGAGATGGCCAACAGGGATCCCAAGGCTGCCAATAGGGATCCCCCCAGACCTGCAAAGTAGCTGGGCGCTAGCCACGGTTGCAACTCGGCGGCAGATACGACTTGGATGCGGGGCAAGACTTGAAAACACCCTATTGCCAGCACTGCCCAGATGAAGCAGTACATTAGCAGGCTATCTCGGAAAGCGGCAGCCGGTTCTCTCATATCCCAGCCGAATGAAACCGGATTAGGATAAAGGCGGTTCACTGTGGGGAACTTGGGTTTGCCCCGACGGTCGCGCCAGTGGTGCAGTTCCCCTCAGCCTGTGTGGCGAATCTCGATTCCTTTTGATTATGGCCCAACCCGCCCTGTCTGGCTTGCCTGCACCGGCTTCCGGATCCCAACCCCTCTCGACAACAGAACTTGAGGACGCTTGCGATAGCGGTGCGGAGTCTTCACCGGGCGCAGAGGCCGACCCAAACTGGCGGCATCGCCAAAGAATGCAAAAACGCCAGCAGATCCAGCGGCAGCGTCTGTCGGGCATGCGAGATGACAAGGGCTTGATCATCGTACACACCGGGCAGGGCAAGGGAAAGACCACGGCTGCCTTCGGCATGATCTTCCGCGCCCTCGGCCAGGGATTGTCGGTGGGGGTGGTGCAATTTATCAAGGGGGCCTGGGATCCAGGAGAAGCCAAGCTATTGCGGAAATTGGCCGAGCATCCAGAGCTGGGCCTGGGGAAAATAGCTTTTTACGCCATGGGAGAGGGCTTTACCTGGGAAACCCAAGACCGGGAGCGAGACATCGCCCATGCACAGGCGGCCTGGGAAAAGGGGCGGGAGCTGTTCACCAGCGGGGAGTTTCAGTTGGTGCTTCTGGATGAGATCAATGTCGCCCTCAAGTTGGGATATCTCTCGCCGGACAGGGTGTTGGCCGGGCTAGCGGAGAAACCGGAGCGGGTTCACCTGATCTTGACGGGGCGGGGCGCGCCGGCAGCGTTGATCGACCGAGCCGATCTGGTGACGGAGATGACTTTGGTCAAGCATCCCTTCCGTGACCAGGGGATCAAGGCGCAAATCGGCATCGAGTTCTAACCCTTGGGCAGGAAAGATGGCCATTCTGCTGGCGGCGGCAGCAAGCGGCAGCGGCAAAACCACCATCACTCTGGCTCTGTTGGCCGCTCTGAGGCGACGGGGCCTGCGCATCCAACCTTTCAAGGTGGGGCCGGATTACATTGATCCTCTGTTTCACACGGCGGTGAGCGGGATCCCCTGTCGCACTTTGGATCCCTTCTTGACCGACGAGGACTTTGTGCAGCGCTGCTTTCGCCACCATTGCCAGGGCAAGGATGGAGCCATTGTGGAGGGGGTAATGGGCCTCTTCGATGGACGAGCGCCGGGATCCCTGCCCCTCCCCGAGGGCGGAACGGAGCCTTTTTTTGCCAGCAGCGCCCATGTGGCCCGCCTGCTCGGGATCCCTGTGGTGCTGGTGATCGATGGCAGCGGCATGGGAACGACGGTGGCCGCTTTGCTCTACGGCTTGAGCCGCTGGGATCCCCGCCTCTCCATTGCTGGGGTGATTTTCAACCGGGTGGCCTCGGAGCGGCATGGACAAATCTTGCAGCAGGCAGCGGCTGCAGCAGGGATCCCAATCTTGGGCCAGTTTCCCCGGCGGGAGGATTTGCGGTTGCCCAGCCGACACCTGGGGTTGGTGCCTGTCTCAGAACTGGATCACTTCCCCCACTGGCAAGCTGCCTGGGCCGAGCTGGCCGAGCAACACGTCAATTGGGATAGCCTATTGCCCCTCATTCGGAGGCTTCCTCCAGCGGTAGGAGAGCTGTGGCCAGGGATCCCCCCTCTCACCGAAAGGACTCCGCCCCGCCGCTGCGAACAGGTACGGGTGGCGGTGGCCCAAGACCACGCCTTTAACTTCTACTACGCCGACAACTTGGATCTGTTGCGGGCCTGTGGAGCCGAGCTGCTGGAGTATTCCCCCCTCCAGGTGGGGCTATGGCCACCGGAGCCCTGCGACGGCGTGCTGCTGGGGGGAGGGTTCCCGGAATTGTTTGCAGCACCTCTATCTGAGAGAATTAACCAACAACCTCCCCCACCCACCCACCCACCCCTCTACGCCGAGTGCGGCGGACTGATGGTGCTGGGCCAATCCCTTACCGATTTTCAGGGAAAGACCTACCCGATGGCCGGGCTGTTGCCCATCACAGTAGACATGGCCAACCGGCTGTGTTTGGGCTACCGCGAAGCTGCGGTTTTGCGCCCAACCCTGCTGGCCCCAGCCGGGGATCGCCTGCGCGGGCATGAATTTCACCGCTCCCGCAGCACCCCTATCTCCCCAAGCCCAATCTATGGCTGGGGATCCCCCGCCCAGCCTCAACAGGAAGGATGGGCCACCGAGCGCCTTCACGCTTCGTACCTGCATCTGCACTGGGGATCCCGTCCCGACCTGGCCATGCGGCTGCTGCGAAGTTTCATAAGGATTACTCGGGGCCTGCCCATCCCCTCTTAGAACACCGTGCCATCGCTGAGCAGTTGGATGGGGGGAGAAGCATCTGGCCTGAGCTGGGCAGCGATTTGCCGCCCTGCCGTCCAGGTTCCCCCTTGCAGTATTTTCACCAGGGGCAACTCCTGGGCAGAGCAGCCAAGCCTTTCCCGGATTAAGGAGGCAACTTGATCCAGCAAAATCACCGTCAGGGCCCGCCACTCCACAATCACCGTCGAATCTGGGGGATGCGGTTGCTGACCAATCTCCGGCTGCTTAAGTTGGATCACCCCCAAATCCACAAACAGCCCCCCGTTGCGATACTCCGCCAAACCCGTCAGCTCATCCAAACCCCCGATTGGGATCCCCTCCTGCTGCAACGGCTCCAGCAGGGAATAGGTCATCCATTGGGACAACTTGTGAAAAGGCACCCAATGGCTCCCCGGCTCCGTTTGGGGCAGGTGGGGATAGGGCCAGACATCCCCCAGAGGGATCCCGGCCAGCGAGACTCGCCCAGGCCAAATGGGGCCAACCCCCCTCTGAACCGCCTGTAAGACCTGTGCTGCCTCGATCCCACCGCTGGGATCCTCAGGCTGGATGGCGTCCCACAACCGGCCTGGACGAGGAAGATTGTGACCAGATCCAAAGTAATGAGGTTGAGCCCGCAAAGTTTGTGCCAACCTTTGCAGCAGTTGCCAGCGCCCCTCCAGTCCCAGTAAAGGATTTTCCGGCCCCACCTGGAAAGCTGCTGCCAAATCCGCCAAGGTGATCCGCTCCAGGCCCGCCGCATCCACCTGCAGAGGCTGCTGGGGATCGCTGGAAAACCCACCTTGCCAGAACCAGTCGAAACTGGCCAAGGCCAAACCTTCGGAACGACCCACCACCGTCTGACTTTCTGGATCCCAGTACTTCCAGGCAGAGCCTGCGCCTGCGTCCAGCAACACGCTGACGATGGCCAGATCCCACTTGCATCGCAGCCGCTCCAGCGGATCCATGTCTTTAAGTCGATTTTCCAGACGGGTTAGGCGCTCCCCGGATCCCACTTGAAAATGTTGCCAGCGGCTGTGGAAGGGAATTTCCCCGTTGGGATAATGGGCCCGCATTGTGGTGATCACATAGTTGGCTACGGATCCCAGCCGGTTCAGGTCGAGGCGAAAATGCTCTGATTCACCGGCCAAAACCCTTTCCAATAGCAACCGACAGCGATCCCGAATGGCTTGGGGACTCTGCAAATAAGCCACTCGTTTTTCCAGATCAACAGGTGTCAGCATCAAGCCGTTCCTTCTCAATTGTCCATGCCGAGAATTTTCTCAGCATAACCGGGTGGGAACCTACTTTAATCCCCATTCGTCTGCAAGCCTTAGCCCACTGGACACTCTAACGCGCTGGCCTCTTGTCAAAAGACTACGTCCCGCTTCTCGATGGTTGAAACCCTTGCAGGAGAAAGCTTTGAGGCAACTTTCCGCCCTCTGTCCTGATGACGCGAGCAGCCGCTGAGCCATTTTGAGAAAAGACTGGGCGAGCACTGAGTGAGGATCCCAGTCGATAAGAGTGTTGACTCGGAGTAAACTTTGATGTCTTTGTTAAGAGAAGTGTTGAATACTACATTTCACTGAGGTAGACCTTGCCTACTCTGTGGCCTTAATCACTTCCTTGAGGGATTGTCGATTGTTATGATAGATGTAATCCTAGCCCTAAGCATAAATTACTAGTTAGGTCATTTGCAGCTAGGCTAAGCCCCAAAAGTGCCAATCCGTTAGGGAGGAGTGTGATGTTCACACGGTTGGCGGAACAATACCGCAGCTATGTTCAAGATCTGGTGATGAGTTTGCAGGCTCTGGCCATCGTTTTGGAGAAGCGGGGCTACCCAGCCTCTTGCTACACCTGTGGTACGTCTTTCGAGAGTGCCTCGTTTATGGTCAGTTTACGAGAGGGGCACCTAATCCGCTTTTTGGTTTCCGAATGCTCCATTAGCTGGACAGAAATGCGGGATGACCGGGAGCTTATGAAATTGGAAGGGGCAGAGGCGATTCGCCAACTGCAGGAGCTGGCAGAGCTTATCAAAGATGAGCTGTTGGTCGCCGCCACGCCGGCTGAAGCTCTGGTGGCCAGCACCTGATCCTGGCAGGCCCTAGGTCTGCTCAAACCCAAGCCGTAGCCGATTGGACAACTAAGCCTAACCTTCTAGGCCGCTGCTTTGGAGATTTTTCCCCTGTTGAGGAGTAAGGGTGGAAGAGGGATCCCCCTCGACGGAGTGGCAGTTGGCTGGCTGCCCATGCCGCTTGTATGGGGATCCCAGATGACCCGCTCTCCCAGCTTGTATCTGGAGTGGTTTGTGGCGGCAAAGCCTCTCTGAGTAAAGTCTGAGTAAGGTGTCACCGCTGCCAGGGATCCCCTGTTGACGGCTTCATCTTATAACTCTGACCCAATACCCCCAAGGGGATTCGAACCCCTGTCGCATCCGTGAAAGGGATGTGTCCTAGGCCTCTAGACGATGGGGGCGCTCTCCGACAAGGCGATCCTAATCCTAAAGAAGGATAAGTAAGCTTGTCAACCTTTTAATCTGCATCCCCAGACCCACGCCCTGCCAAGTTCAGAATCAAGATCCCCAGCAAAGCCAGGCTCAGCAGGCTGGCAATCACAATCGGTTCATCTGGGATCACGTCCATCTTGGCTTCACCTCACCACATCACAAAGAGCCACACCTCAGACCCGTTCCACATCCCAGAAGAAGAGGGATCCCGCTATAACCACCCCGTCTCTTTGCTGTTCTAGCCGGCTCACACCCCATCGAGCCCCGTACGGAGGCGGGCCGGTGAGTCGTCCTGAGCAAAGCATCCGTCCGGTGGCTTAGACTACACTAGTAAGGACTGACCCATCGTTTGGACTGGCATGATTCCCACCGTTATTGAGCAATCTGCGCGAGGCGAGCGCGCCTTTGACATTTACTCGCGTCTCTTGCGGGATCGGATCATTTTCTTGGGCACCCAGGTGGACGACGACATTGCTAACCTGATTGTGGCCCAGATGCTCTACTTGGAGTCCGAAGACCCTGAAAAAGACATCTACCTCTACATCAACTCCCCCGGCGGCTCTGTCTATGCTGGCATGGCCATTTACGACACCATGCAGCACATTCAGCCGGATGTCTCCACCATCTGCATTGGTTTGGCTGCCAGCATGGGAGCCTTTCTGCTGGCAGGGGGCACCAAAGGCAAGCGCATTGCCCTTCCCCACGCCCGCATCATGATCCACCAACCCCTTGGTGGAGCTCAGGGGCCAGCTACCGATATTGAAATTCAGGCCAAAGAGATCCTCTTCATCAAAAACAGCCTCAATAGCTTGCTGGCCTACCACACCGGCCAACCTCTAGAGCGCATCGAACGAGATACCGACCGCGACAACTTCATGACCCCAGAACAAGCCAAAGAGTACGGCCTTATCGACCAGGTGATCAGCAAGAGACCCCAGCCAACCCTGGCAGCCGTTTCTTGACCGTCCAGGCCCTGCGGGTGGGTTTGCTCTGCTCCCTCAAAGAAGGGAGCTTTTGGTTTTGGCCGGGGATCCCACCCGAAGGATATTAAGAAAGCCAAAGAAATCTGTATTCTCGGCAGGCAGCAACGGGACTCACTTTAACCAAACTAATCAAACTCATAAAGAAAGTAATGTTCAGCCCACTATTGCGGATGATAGCTTAGGATTAAACCAATATAGAGTTGTGTTTGCCGAGATTCTAGCTTAGGCACTGTATAAAAATCTTTCTACTGGATTTGCAAGTCCAGGGAGTCCAAGCTAGCAATTGAAGGCACTCGAAAAGAAGGGTTTGGGGCTTCCATCCCCTGGGATGAAGAGTGTCTTAAGGCCCAACTTTGGCCTCGCGGTTGTGGGGCGAGTTCGTTCACGAAAACTCGGTGGTCTTGAGTTTTGGCCCTGGGTTTTTTCCTCTTGGTTGCATCCGTGAATGGCATTTTCTGGTTCTGTGATTCGTTCAGAGGGAGATCAACGTGGCCTATTCAGCAACCCAATCCAAAAGCGGCTATCAAGCCGGTGTGAAGGATTACCGACTCACCTATTACACTCCCGACTACACGCCTAAGGATACCGACGTCTTGGCCTGTTTCCGGGTTACTCCTCAGCCGGGTGTTCCTCCCGAAGAGGCCGGGGCGGCTGTGGCGGCTGAGTCTTCGACAGGCACCTGGACAACGGTATGGACAGATTTGCTGACCGACTTGGATCGGTACAAGGGCCGCTGCTATGACATCGAGCCGGTTCCCGGCGAAGACAACCAGTACTTCTGCTTCGTCGCCTATCCGCTGGATCTGTTTGAGGAAGGCTCGGTGACCAACATGCTCACCTCGATTGTGGGCAACGTTTTTGGCTTTAAGGCCCTAAAGGCGCTGCGGCTGGAAGATGTGCGGATCCCGGTGGCCTACCTGAAAACCTTCCAGGGCCCTCCCCATGGCATTCAGGTGGAGCGGGACAAATTGAATAAGTATGGCCGTCCGCTGCTGGGCTGCACCATCAAGCCCAAGTTGGGCCTTTCTGCCAAAAACTACGGGCGGGCCGTGTATGAAGCTCTGCGGGGCGGCTTGGACTTCACCAAAGATGACGAAAACATCAACTCCCAGCCCTTCCAGCGCTGGCGGGATCGCTACTTGTTCGTGATGGAGGCTGTCCACAAGGCCCAAGCGGAAACCGGCGAGATCAAGGGCCACTACTTGAACGTAACGGCGCCCACCTGTGAAGAGATGTTCAAGCGGGCCGAGTTTGCCAAGGAGTTGGGCGCTCCCATCATCATGCACGACTACTTGACAGCCGGCTTTACTGCCAACACCAGCCTGGCCAAGTGGTGCCGGGATAACGGCATTCTGCTGCACATCCACCGGGCAATGCACGCGGTGATCGACCGGCAGAAGAACCATGGCATCCACTTCCGGGTGTTGGCCAAGTGTTTGCGCATGTCCGGTGGCGACCACCTGCACGCCGGTACGGTGGTGGGCAAGCTGGAAGGCGACCGCGCCATTACGATGGGCTTTGTGGATCTCATGCGGGAAAACTACGTAGAGGCCGATCGCTCCCGCGGCATTTTCTTCACCCAAGATTGGGCTTCCATGCCAGGGGTGATGCCAGTGGCTTCCGGTGGGATCCACGTTTGGCACATGCCGGCGCTGGTGGAAATCTTCGGCGACGACTCGGTGCTGCAGTTTGGCGGCGGAACCTTGGGACACCCCTGGGGCAACGCGCCGGGCGCAACCGCCAACCGGGTGGCCTTGGAAGCGTGTATCCAAGCTCGTAACGAAGGTCGAGATCTGGCCCGCGAAGGCAACGACATTATCCGGGAAGCAGCCAAGTGGTCGCCAGAGCTGGCGGCTGCCTGCGAGCTGTGGAAGGAAATCAAGTTCGAGTTCAAGGCCGTCGACACCCTCTAGAGATCTGCTGGGGGCAGGGGATCCCTACGGTTCTCTTGCCCTGCTGGCCCCCTCCCTGGATCGGCAATGGATCTGAAACAGATCGCCAAAGACACCGCCAAGACCTTGATCAGCTACCTGACTTATCAGGCGATGCGCACGGTGCTGGCTCAACTGAGCGAAACAGATCCCCCCAGGGCTCTTTGGCTACAGCAGTTCTCCGCTCGGCAAAACCTTCAGGATGGGGAAGCCTACCTGCGGGCTTTGCTGGCTGAGCGTCCTGAGTTGGCCTATCGCATCATGACCGTTCGTGAACACATTGCTGCGGAGGTGGTCGATTACCTGCCGGAAATGGCCAAAGCCGGCATCCAGCAAGCCAACATGGAGCACCGCCGCAATCATCTAGAACGGATCACCTCAGCAACAGGATCCCTACCCGTTACCCACCCGGAAGCGGGATCCCCCCCACAAAACCCTAGACCCGAAACGGAGTGATACCCATCATGCAAACCTTACCGAAAGAGCGCCGCTACGAAACCCTCTCCTACTTGCCGCCGCTGACGGATCTGCAGATCATCAAGCAGGTGCAGTACATCTTGGATCAGGGCTACATCCCGGCCATAGAGTTCAACGAATCTTCTGAACCAACGGTTCGCTATTGGACGCTGTGGAAGCTGCCCCTGTTCAGCGCCACTTCTCCCCAGGAGGTGCTCAGCGAAGTGCAGGCTTGCCGCAGCGCCTACCCCAACTGTTTCATTCGCGTGGTGGGGTTCGACAACATTAAGCAGTGCCAAGTGCTCAGCTTCCTGGTCTATAAGCCCAGCGGCCTGCGCTAAGGGAGCTCTGGTCAGCGAAAGGGGAGGGCTTCTCCCCTTTTGATCAAGCCCCCTGGCTTGACTTCTTTGTATGGCCGTTCTCGGTGGCACGGCAATAGAGACCGTGGTTCGGTAATGGTCATGTACAACGTTGCCGTCAACGGGCAACCGGGGTTGGGAACCAGCCTCGTTGGTCTCGGATGTTGCAGCACTCCTTCAGAGACCTGCGGGTCTATGAAGCAACTGGGACAGAGGAAGGGACAAAAACCTCACTGTTAAGGGGATGGGGCACTAGAAACCCCATCTGCCTATACGGTGGGGTAGTTCATGGTGACCCTATTTCTAGGATCCGATGCCCACAAGGGATCCCAGCCCTGCCGCCAGAAGAGCGGCCAAAGTTGTTTGAATGCCGTTCACGACTTCGTTGGTCATCCAGGCCAAACGGGGTTGCAACACCACTCCCATCCAGCTTTCTGCCAAGGTGGCCAGGATCCCGGCCAGCCAGCAGATGCCCAGCCAAAATGGGCTTCCCCCTACCCATTCCCCGCCAATCCCCCAGGCCAACCCGGCCATCCCTGCCGCTGCTGCCACTCCCGCCAGGGATCCCTCTAGGCTTACAGCTCCTTCTGTGCCCGCCGGCACGGACTGGAAGGTGGTGATTAAGAAGGTCTTACGGCCATAGGCTTTCCCCACCTCGCTGCTGACGGTATCGGCCAATTTCGCCGCGAAGCTGGCACTGTACCCCAACCACCACAGGGGATGCGGGAAGAAAGCATATCCCACCGCACATCCTGCCCCGGTCAAAGCGGATCCCCAGACGTTCTCCGGCCCTCGCGCCCCCTCTCGCTTTTCGGCGATCCCCTGCGCCTGCTTGCGCCGGATCCCTAGCTTGGTTACGGCTGTTCCCACTAAAAAATAGGCAGCTACCACCGCGTAGCCCCGCCCCCCCAGCCCCCCCCACACCAGCAGGCCCAGAAGGCCCGCGTGGATGACCCCTGCTCGCGTCAAAGCCTTCTGAGGGCTCAGCAGACCCAGCACCACCAGAGCCAGGTTGAGCCAGAGTGCCACCCCCCACTGACTCAGAAGCCACGC
>NZ_JANSIG010000014.1:0-45746 GCF_047461975.1 Synechococcus sp. R55.3
CCGTCGCTGTGGGGCCCTGCCCCGGTCAACAACACCACCCCGATACGGGGATCCTCTCGCACATCGGCAAACGCATCGATCAGCTCGGCAACAGTTTTGGGGCGAAAGGCGTTGCGCTTGTGGGGACGGTTGATGGTGATCTTGGCAATGCCATCCGTTTTTTCGTAAAGGATGTCTTCGTAGAGCTTGGCCGTCTGCCACATGGTGTCTGGGTGTATCTGCTTGGGATGCCCGGCTGGCTGACGCGGGCGGCATGGGCGGGTTCATTATAGAGGAGCCCTTGGGTGCTGTGAACTGCTACCGCGAACGGCCTGAAAAGGCTGGGTGAAACGGTTGGTCGCTTGGATGAGGGCTTCCACCAATCCTTCCAGAGTATACTCCTGCGCTTCGATATCCACCCGACCGAATGCGGCTTTGCAGGTTTCGGCGGTTTTGGGGCCGATGGCGGCAATCTGCACCGGTGGATCCCACACCTCTGGGCCCAGCCCTGCCTGCCGGATCAAGTGGGCAAAATGCTGCACCGTCTTGGAGCTGGCAAAGGTGAGGATGTCCACCTGACGGGCCTTCAGAGCCTCCACCACCTGGGGATCCGCTGTCGCCGGACAGGCAGACTGATAGGCGGCCACCTCCACCACCTCTGCCCCTCGCTGCCGCAAACCCTGTACCACCTCCTCCCGGCCTCCCGACTCCACTCTGGGAAAGAGAATCCGCTGCCCTGAGATCGGCTCCGGCCAAACTTGAAGCAGGGCCTCGGCCACAAACTCTTGGGGCATGAGATCGGGATGGATGCCGTACTGGGCGAGCACGGAAGCGGTCTTGGATCCCACCACCGCCACTTGTACGGGGTGGAGAGCCCGACTGTCCCGACCTTGCCGGTGCAACCGCTCAAAGAAAGCCTGCACCCCGTTGGCCGAAGTCAGCAACAGCCAGTTGAATTGGCCCAGGCGGGCAATGGCGGCATCCAAGGGATCCCAACAGGTGGGCGGTTGGATCACCAGGGTGGGCATTTCCAGCACCCGCGCTCCCTGGGCCTGTAGCAGCTCCCGAAAAGCTGGTGATTGCCCCTCGGAACGGGTGACGAGAACCGTCTTGCCTGCCAGGGGAGCCGGCGGAGGCAAAGGAGGGATCCCCGGCAAAAAGTCCTGCCGCAACCGGATCACCTCCCCGACCACCAGCAGACCCGGCAACTTCGCCTGACCCGCCTCCTGCTGCAGCTCCGCCAAGGTGCCTACCCACACCTGTTGCTCTGCCTGCCCCGCTCCCCAGATCACAGCCACCGGTCGGTCTGCCGGGATCCCAGACTCCATCAGCCGTGCGCCAATGTGCTGTCGCTGCCGGGATCCCATCAAAATCACCAAAGTATCCAACTGGGCCAAAGCGCCCCAGGGCAGAGCTTCCAGCTCGTGGGCGGTGAGAACGGCAAAAGCGCGGCTCAAGTGTTTATCCGTTAACGGGATCCCTGCCCAGAGGGGGCCAGCCAGGGCCGACGACAACCCCGGCCAAATCTCAAAGGGACAGCCCGCCTCCCTAAGGGCTTGGATCTCCTCGCGAGCGCGGCCAAAAATCAGCGGATCCCCCGACTTAAGGTGAACCACCTGTTTGCCTTCTCGGCAGCGCTGGATGAGCCAGTGGATGCCCTCCTGGAGGCTTCCTGGCCCAGAGCGTCGCCACACCTGCGCCTGCGGCGGCAACTCTGCCAACAAGCGCTCATCCACCAGCTCGTCGATCCAGATAGCCTCAGCCTGCCGTAGGATCTCCAGTGCTCCCTGCGTCAGGCCCGCCCGCCCGCCCAGCCCTGCCCCCACTAGATACACCTTGCCCATGCCCTACCCCTTGGAATGTCGATCTTGCCCCTTGTAAGAAGGGGATCCCGCTTGCTTTGCAAATATAAATCGAAGACGCCTCCCAACAGCTCCTCTTCCAAGGGGTGGCCAGCCTGAGGAAAAACTGGTCTACTTGCGAGATACTGAAAGCGTGGCCGCCTGAGGATCCCTGCCTATGTCCGGTGTAACTCCAGAGCCTTGGCCGCGGCGGCGTTTTTTGGCCAGTGGAGCTGCTCTGCTAGCAGTAGGAGCGGGCTCCCGCCCCTCTTCGGCCAGATCCCGGCCCTTGCGACTGGTCACCAACTGGTACGCCCAGGCCGAACACGGCGGCTTTTACCAAGCCCTGGCCACCGGCATCTACGCCGACTACGGTCTGCAGGTGGAAATCCGCATGGGGGGAACGGCGGTTAACGTGCTGCAACTGCTAGCCGGGGGAGCGGCAGATTTTGTGCTCGGCGGCAGCCCCGACGCTCTGGCGGCTCTGCAAGCTGGGATCCCTGTTCTCACCGTGGCCGCCTTTTTCCAGAAGGATCCCCAGTGTCTCTTGGCCCATCCAGGGGTGGGCATCGAGCGCCTGGAAGACCTGCGGGGCAAGCCCATCTGGGTGTCACCGGGGGCCAACCTCACCTACTGGCCTTTTTTGCGGGCCAAATTTGGCTTTACCGACGAGCAGAAGCGCCCCTACAACCTCAGCCTCACGCCCTTCTTGCTGGACAAGTCTTCTGCTCAGCAGGGCTATGTGACCTCCGAGCCCTTCCGCGTGCGCCAGGAGGGGGGCTTTGATCCCGTCGTCTTTCTGCTGGCCGACTACGGCTATTCCCCCTACGCCACCACCCTGGAGACCACCCGCCCCTTTGCCGAACAGCACCCGGAGCAGGTGCGAAAATTTGTAGCTGCCTCCATCCAGGGCTGGCAGAGCTACCTAGAGGATCCCCGCCCCGGCAATCGCCTCATCCGCCAAGACAACCCCAACATGAGCGAGGCCCTCCTGGCCTACGCCCACCAAGCCCTAAAAGACTACGGCCTTCTCACCAGTGGAGATGCCGCCACGCTGGGGATCGGCGCCATGACCCACCAGCGCTGGCAAACCTACTTTCAGGAGATGGTGGCCCTGGGGATCGGCGCAGCGGGTCTGGAGGTTCGCCAAGCCTATACCCTCGACTTCCTCCCCGGCCCCACTGCCTAAGGGATCCCCACTTCCATCGCCGCCAAACTGTGCAAAAGCGGGGATCCCTGTATCCCCAGCTCATGGCGCCGGTGCATTTGGTTTGTCAGCAAGTAGGCCAAAGGTGGGTGGCCGCTCAGCCGTTGGCGGGGGTGGGGCAGATGGTCGTTGCCGAACTGGTGGCGGTACTCCTCCGAGTCGATAAAGGCATTGACCATGGCCTGCAAGCCCTGGTGCACCAAAATGTCGTGGTAGGTGGCCACCTCAGCTTTGCTGGCCGGGGCCCGCCCCAAAAAGTGCTTGAAACCCTGCTCCACACAGCGGGTGTTGCAGCCGGCACTGAAAAACAGCCGCTGATAAAGACGGGATCCCCCGATTTGACGAACCAAACGTTTGATCCCAATCCGCCCGCGGAGAAAGTCCTGCTCGATTTTCTCCAGTTCTCCTGTTTTCTCGTGCTGGTAGGGCTGGCGTTCCAAAAGCTGTTGGTAGGCAGCCCGCAACAGGTTTTGCAACGTTTGCGGATCCCGCTGGCGTGGTTCCATGGCAATAGCTCCCAATCGACAGAACTGACAAAAACAGACAAAACGAGGGGCTACTTTAAAGAAATGGCCAAGAGAGTAGCGAATGGCTCAATACGCTTTTACGGCAAACTTCAGCACATCCTTCTGTAACAAAATTGCCAATAAAAGACCGTGAAGGTTCTACTTAAGATTTACCTTGCCGACAGAACGACCGGGGGAGATCTGCGATAAATATTTACGAAAGGATTGTCATTTTCTCCAATTTACGTGATTTCACTTTGTAACTTTCTAGCCGATAAAAAAATTCCGTGTTTATTCGTAGTTAAGTATTATGACACTTCCATCCAGAATAACCTGCTCCAGATCCAGAATATAAGTTAAGTAAAGAATGCAGCCTCTCCCAGGGTCACAGGTGCAGGGCTCATCATTTGAAGTGCTCTGGTGAAGTGCTCTGGTTTGATTGACTGGGGACTCAGGTGTTGCTGTAGACCTGCAAGGGGGCTGCAGGGGAAGGGAGTTAATTGTTGTGATTTGTTTGCGTTGCTTATGCAGTAGATCCTGCCCGCCGGAGTTTTTTGTCTGCCCTTAATGTGGATCCCATCTATGGTTAAACAAATCCGGCTAGAGCCTTTATCTCGTGTCTCAGAGGTCGATACCTACAGCAATCTTCTGTCGGCTATTTTGTCGGAGGAGCTGCATGTCTCGCGGGAATGTAACGGTCGCGGCCTCTGTGCCACCTGTCATGTTTACGTCAAAGAGGGAATGGAAAGCCTCACTCCCATCACCCCCCGCGAGGCCAAGACTCTGGAGACCATTACCAGCGCCCGCAGCAATTCCCGGCTGGCCTGTCAGGCGCGGGTGGTTTCCGATGGCGTGGTGGTGGAGCTGCCGCCGGGGATGTACGTGAACTCGCTGAGGGATATCGAAGTGCTCATCGGTCGGCGGGCCGAACAAGACCTGCTGCACCCACGGACGGGGAAGGTTTTGGTGGAGCAGGGCAAGATCATCACTCGCTCTACTGTTAAGCAGCTAGAAAATGAGGACTTCCGCATCATTGGCAATACGCTGGCCCAAACTCGGGAAGTTTGATGGATTGTCGATATTCAGGGATCCCTTGAGCTCGGCAGGTGTTGTTTTATAAACAATCAAACAAGAGTTGAACAATGTTGGATCCCTCAGATAGCTGACCAAGTTTATCGAATGCTTAGCCATTCATTTTGTTGACTCATTGGCATTGTCTGGCCCAGTTGATCCCTACAAATCCCACCAAATCCTGTTGCTTTGCAATCTAGAATTATCCATTTTTTATCAGGAGAGCGCCATGGCCACTACATCTCGACCGGATCCCCGTCCTGCAGTCACCATGCCTGTGGGCCGCGACAAGCATGCCCACTACAGTTACCGCGATTTCTTCCGCTTCAACCGAGATCAGGGCACGATCATCGACTGGAACAACACACAAAATCTCCTGCTCAGCGAAGACTTTATTGTGGGCTTGCAAACAGGCTTGGAACGGGAGGTGGGGGATGCTTCGGCGGCGGTGATGTACACCATTGGCAGAGATTGGGGCATCCGCGATGCCAAGCACTTCTCCGAGTGGTACGAGCGGGAGTATGGGATTGGCGTAAAACAGTCCAACCTTTTGTTTTTGCTGGAGACTTGGTGGTGGCCTTTTACGGCTCAGGGCTGGGGCAAGTGGGAGGTGGAAACCGAATCCAAACAAAAAGGCTTCCTGTTTATCAACTTGTTTGACTCGATGGTGGCTCGCACCCTTGGGGATGTGGGCAAGCCGGTTTGTCATCTCTATGCCGGGCTATTTGCCGGGTTTTTCACCGCTATGACTTCCCGCGAGCTGGCCTGCATCGAGATCCAGTGCTACGCCATGGGGGAAACCTACTGCAAATTCCTGTTGGGCGGGCAAGAACGCATTGATGCCGCCAATTTTTGGATCACCGAAGGGGCCAGCGCCCGCGAGATCGAGCAGCGTTTGCACCAGTTGTGAGGCTTGCTTGTGGCTTTTGAAGGCTCTCTGGGATCCCTCGACACTTTGGAGAAACGCCCATGGTCACCTTCAACTTAGACACCGATCTGGACTTAACCCAGCCGCTGGCGGTCTTTTTGCAGGGGTTGAACTGGGATAACCGACCCCCGGCCAAGGCTCCCTTTGCTCAAGAGCCGCCGCCGCAGTCCCCCATGCTCTTTGCCCAGTCGGTGGGACAGTTTTTTGCCGGCTTCAATTGGTCGGGCATCTGCCCACGCTCAGAGCCGCTGCCGGAATTGCCGGCAGAGGATCCCTTTACCCTTGAGGATTTTGCCGCCTTGTTTGGCGGAGCTTTGCTCTAGCTCTGGTTTGTTCAGGGCTCTCAGTTGTGCTCTCTCGATCCGTGCTCTAAGGAGACTTCACCCATGGATGACCTTCACTCTTGGCCAGAACGCATTGCCGAGCGAGAAGGGGATTACTTAACACCCGACGATCTGCAAGACCTGATTCGTTACTCGCTCTCTTTTAAAGAACGGCTGGAGCTCTACCAAGTCTTACAACAGCAAGAGCTGACCTGGATCCAAAAGGTTTTGCAACAGCAGGGGCCAACCCCCGTCGCGACAGCGTTGCCCAGCAGCAATCCCGCCAGAGAGGGGGCAGAACCTTCTCTAACCCCGGCTCAGCGCCTCTTGGCTCGTCAATTGGCCTTTTGCTTGCGCTCCCTGGGCCTGAGTCTGTTGCTGGGGGATCCCACCCCTGTGCAGCAGGTAACTCTTGGTGCGATGGAACAGTACCTAGGGTTGCCGCAAGCGCTCGCTCAGCTACGGGCAGTGGTTCAGGGATCCCTGCCAGCGGATCAGCAGGGTTTGCTTGCCCCCTACTGGCAAGAGCTACAAGCTGTCTGCGCCACTTCTCAGGCCCAGTTCCCTTCCTCCTCTTCTTCTAGGTCTGAGGCCGAGGTTGACCTGCCCACAGTTCCGCCGGAGAGGGCTCTCACCTTGGCGGAAATGTTTGTGTGAAGCCAACTAACGGAGGATCTGTCCATGAATTCAAGGGTTGCCGAGCTGATGCAACAAAGCGAAGGCCGCTATCTGCGCCCGGACGAGTTGAAAACTCTACACGCCTACGTGGAAGGGATCCCGAAGCGGGTCCGCCTTTACCAGGTTCTCCAGGCCAAAGAACAAGAGTTGCTGGATCGGGTGATGGAGAAGTTTCAGCCGATGATGCCGAATTTGACCCGCCAACATGGTCACCTGGCCTGGGAGCGCTGCCGCCGGGATCTGAGCATGGTGTGGCGCTACTGCTGCATGGCTATGCTGCTCAACGACGAAGACTATCTGCGGGATAAATTGCTCTACTGGCTGGAGACGATCCTGAAATCCTTCAAGATGCGCGACCAATGCCAGCCCGCCTACAAGTTGATGCTCGACTCCCTGACCTACATCTTTGGGGCAGAAGAGAGCGAGATGATCCGCCCTTATCTGCTTTTGGCCAAATCCATGCTGGTTAACTGAGTCCATTCGCCCTCAATGGATTCCCTAGTTTTGCCAATCCACCGGACATTCATCCCTTCACTCCAAAAGGCCAAGTTCCAGCCGCCCTCAAATCCGTCCATCCCCCTGTGAGATAGCCATGACTACCCTGCAAGAGATTCTGCAAGACCAGATCTTGCCCGGACACTGCTTCAGCCCCGCCCACTACATCCGCCCCGACATCCACACCGGACTGCTGTACAGCCGCGGAGGATACCGCTTGGCGGCCTTTCCCATGCCCCTGCTGGAAGCTCTCTACTCCGGCCTGCGCTACGAAACCGGCCAAGCCACCCGCGTCATTCTCTACAACTGTGGCCGCGATTGGGGAGAGGCGTTTTTCCGCCGTATTGAAGACGAGCTTTCCGGCTACTACCAGCAGCCGCTGCAGGAATTGCCGATGGGGATCTTCCTGGATGCCCTCAGCGATCTCTGGGCTACCCACGGCTGGGGACGCCTGGAGCTGGATTTTTCCGCCGCCGACCACGGCTTGGTTCAGGCCGGGATCCGCAATTCCGGGTTTGCCCTTGCCGCTCGCGCCAGCTTCAACCCGGAGGAACCTTCTGCACGGCGAGAGCCTGCCGGATATTTGGAGGCGGGAATGCTGGCCAGCCTCTTCTCCTTGCTTTCGGGGCGGGATCTCATCTGCGTGCAGACCACCTGCGAATCCCTGGGGGCCGATCTCAACCGCTTCCTCATCGGCACGGCTCAGCGGCTGCACCACTGCGAGGAATGGGTGCGCAAGGGCCTCTCCCACGAGGAGATTCTGGATCGGCTCACCGCCAGTCCCTAGAAAGGGATCCCTGGCCAGAGCTGTTTTCAGAAGCTCGCTAGGGCAGGTAGGGCTGAAAATCTTGGGTGACCGTCAGAGTCAAGTTGGCATTGGCGTCGATCACCGCCACTTCCGGTGCCGTCACATTGCCGATGACAGCCCCTGCCGCCGCTCCGCCCAGCACTTTCTCCGTCGAGATCACGCGGTCGCCGAACAAGCCTCCCAAGATGGCCCCCGCAGCTGCCCCAATCAAGGCATCTTGCACAATCGCTTCCCCGGAAGTGTGGCGGGGATCCTTGCGCAGCGGGATAACCTGGCTCTGGGCATAGAGGGGGTAGGATTGGCCGTTGAAAATCAGGGCCCGCGAGACAAACTGGGTGCCGCCGCTCACCGGCTGAAATTGGCCTTCCAAAACGGCCCCCGCCGGGACGACCATGTTGCCGTAGATGTCCCGCAGAGGGGTATCCAAGCTAAGGCTGACGGCGCGGGTTTCCCCAGGGGCAATCAAGAGGGTTTCTGGGGAGCGATGCACCGCCTGGATCAGATCCCCAGAGCGCAATAGCAACGTGGTTTGCAGTTGAAAGGGCTGGCCAGGTTGCAGGGGTTGAGGGCCAGGGGGAAGGGGGCGAGGATTCACAGGACGCCATCCCTCACCGGCAGGCGGTGGTGGCAAGGGCCCCATTTGGGCCAAAACTGGGGCGGCCATCTGCGCTGAGAGCAATCCGCCAAGCAGAGGAGCCAACAGGCGGCTGGCTGGGTTGGTCATGGTCTTACCCCCATTCATCATTCCTACGCTAGCTGCAAACCGGACAAAACCGGGAGCCTTTCGGGCCTTACCTATCTTTTACCTATCTTGATCAAAGCCAACTGAATGGAAATGGGCTACCTCAGGTGAGCAGATTCCGCTGCTCTTCGCTCCAGATAGAAGTACGGAAAAACGCTAGGGTTGCCCACTCTGGGATCCCTGCTGTCCATGTTAGATTAGGCCCTAGGTTTCTCCCCCTGCGTGGGGCCGAAGTCTTGCAGCATCCCAACCCTCTTCTTGTAGCTATGAAGCGCAGAACATCCATGCCGGGCCAGCCCTCTCCCGGGTCAGAAGCTTCCGCCCAACCTGCTCAATCCTCTTTCCAGCCTTTTGCCATCTCCACTTGGAAGTCTCTTCTCTCGTCAGTGCTGCTGGTGCTGCTGGGCATTGGGCTGGGAGCGGCTCTGGTGGGGGGCAAGGGGGTATCTGCCCAGACGACGGCAACTCCGCCCCAACTGAACCTGAATTTCATCGCCGATGTGGCGCAAAAGGTGGGGCCGGCGGTGGTTCGCATTGATTCGGAGCGGACGGTGAGCGCCCCTGCCCCTTTTCCTGAGGAGTTTTTCAGCGATCCCTTTTTCCGAGATTTCTTCGGCCAAGCGATCCCTTCCATCCCTCGGCAGCGGCGACAGCAGGGAACCGGCTCTGGGTTCATCATCAGCCCAGACGGCCAGATCATCACCAATGCCCATGTGGTCGAGGGATCCGACAAGGTAACGGTGACGCTCAAGGATACCCGCAGCTTTGATGGGCAGGTAATCGGTTCGGATCCGGTTACGGACATCGCCGTGGTGAAGATCAACGCCCAGAACCTGCCGACCGTGAAGCTGGGGCGCTCGGAAACCCTGGAGCCGGGCCAGTGGGCCATTGCCATCGGCAACCCCCTGGGTTTGGATAACACCGTTACGGCTGGGATCATCAGCGCTTTGGGCCGTTCCAGCGGGGAGATTCGGGTGCCTGACAAGCGGGTATCTTTTATCCAAACGGATGCGGCCATTAACCCCGGCAACTCCGGCGGCCCGCTGCTCAACGCTCAAGGGGAGGTGATCGGGGTGAACACCGCCATCATCCAGGGAGCGCAAGGGTTGGGCTTCGCCATCCCCATTGAGACGGCCCAGCGGGTGGCCAATCAGTTGATCACTCGCGGCAAGGTGGATCACCCCTACCTGGGCATCCGCATGCTCACGCTGACTCCAGAGCTGAAGGAGCGCCTCAACCAGGATCCCAATAGCCGCATTTTGATAACGGTGGATCAGGGCGTGCTGATCGGCGAAGTCATCCAGGGATCCCCGGCGGAACGGGCAGGGCTGCGGTCTGGGGATGTCATTCTCTCCATCAATGGTCGTGCCGTAACCACAGCCGATCAGGTGCAACAGGAGGTGGAGCGCACTGAGGTGGGCAGCACCCTGGAGCTGGAGATCGAGCGAGCCGGGCGGCGACAGAAGATCCGCGCGGTAACAGGCTCTTTCCCGGCCCCCAGCGGAGGCTGATTGGACGTTGTTCACCACTCCTCCGAGACCCCAGCGACACAGCAGGGTTGTTGTCAATGGGGGTAAACCTCTCAACCTAGGTTGCGAACTCCCCTTTTCCCCTGGGAGAGGGGCTGGGGCGGTGCTGATCGCGCCAGCGGGACGGAGTCCTTACACTTGGGCTGTTTCAAACCAATTTGCAGTGACCAAGAAAACTGGGTTGCAAGCCCCGCCCTCAAGGGCGGCTTTTGCTTTATCGCTACGCGACGCTTTCGCGAACGCCTGCGGCGGTGCGGAGCGCTTTGGCGTCTCCCATTGGGTTGCGGTACTAACCTCACGCCCGATGTAGCTCAGTCAGTGGGGGTTGTTCTGCTGGCTGAGAAAGAATCCCCCGGCTACTGCTTCGCAGAAGCAAGCTATAGCTGTGGGGAGAATGTCAATTGGGTTCGCTGTTGTCCCAAACCGGAAGCACCTTCAAAGCTGAGCAGGGCCGGTTCACAGCCTCAGGCCATACGGTTACAATCAGAAAGGTTAGCACCTAAATATTCTGGACTGAGGGATCCAGCGAAGGTGGCTCTATCCCAGGGCGCGGTTCTGGGAGCACGCTTTGAGTCCCATTTTGCACAAGGAGTTGGCGTGAGGGTATTCGAGCAGCTACAGCCGGCACAGCGGCGCAACTTGGGCATTTTGTTTGTGGCTGGGCTGCTCTTTTGGGCCAGTTTATCCTCGCTGCTGCCCACGTTGCCTCTCTACGTCAGAGATGCCGGTGGCACCAGCCAGCAAGTGGGCTGGGTAATGGGGGCCTTTTCGATTGGGTTGCTGGCCTTTCGCCCTGCGTTGGGTCGTCTGGCGGATGGCCACAGCCGGCAGATCGTGCTGCTTATCGGCATGGGGGTGGTGGGGATGGCCCCCATAGGATACTGGCTCTCCGATTGGATCCCATGGGTAGCGCTGGTGCGAGCCTTTCATGGGGTTAGCATCGCCGCTTTTGCCACGGCCTATGTGACTTTGGTGGTGGATTTTGCCCCAGAAGAAAAACGGGGCGAGATCCTGGGCTACATGAGTTTGGTCAATCCGATCGGCGCAGCCATTGGCCCTGCTTTGGGCGGCTTTTTGCAGGAGTTTGCCGGCTATGGCCCTTCGTTTCTCTTCTCTGCTCTGCTGGGGTTGGTGGGCTTTCTTTGTACCCAACTGGTTCGAGAACAGCGGCGTGAGCATTGGGGATCCCTGCCGATGGATGGGGCCTTCTGGAGCTTTCTGGGCAGCCCGAAGGTGCGCTCCCTCGCTTGGGTGATGTTTTTGGTGGGGTTGGCCTTCGGCACCCAGACCACCTTTGTGGCCTTGTTAATCCAAGAAGCCGGAGCTCCCCTGAATCCAGGTCTTTTTTATACGGCAGTGGCCTTTGCCAGCTTTGGAGTGCGCCTGCTCACCGGTCGCGCTTCCGATCGCTATGGGCGGGGGCCATTTATCTCCCTCAGCTTGGCCACCTATGCCTTGGCAATGGGGATCCTGATTGTTGCCAACAGCACCGGCGCTTTTCTGGCTGCTGGGATCGTGGTGGGTTGCGGTTTTGGGACTTTGATCCCTCTCATCTCTGCCCTCGTGGCCGATCGCTCGGAGCCGGCGGAGCGGGGTCGCCTGTTTAGCTTGGTGATGTGCGGGTTTGATTTGGGCATTGGCCTGGCGGGGCCCCTTTTGGGCACCTTAGCAGCGGGATCCGGCTATCGAGCCATGTTTGGCTATGCGGCTCTTCTTTCCTTGGCTTCCTTGGGTTCTTTTCTCTTCTTCTCCAATGGGCGACCGGGGGACTCGCTGCGCTTTGCCTTAGGCCTGGGGCCGGATAGCTCTTCGGTCCATCTAGAGGGCGGCCGCAATCGGCTTGGGTCGCAAGAACCCGACCCTCTGGAGCCGCCGGATCGGCCCGCTCCGCTGGAAACGGGATCCCGTTCATAGATAGTTCCATACTCAGATCCCCCACACCCCGTCAAGAACTGAGGCTCAAGCCCTCTGCAGTTGCTGCCAACCAACCGGCCCATTTCTGGAAACTTGCCTTATCCTAAGCTGGAGTTGGTGTACAAAAAGCAACTCTGGGCACGGGCTATGGAAGCGCGGCATTGGCTGGCCCTGATGGGATCCCTGGTGGTCAGTGCCTTCTGGGGATGGGTGGAGTCTGTCTGGGGGGTGACAGTGCGAGTGCAATTGGCCGATACCACTGCCCCTCTGGTGGTGGGAGTTTCTCTCCCTGCCCAACTGATCAACGGTCGGGGAGAGGTGCTGGCAGATCTGCCCCCTATGCAAGGGTTTTTGGCTCAGCCCAGCCCTCAAGGGGTGCGTCTGCATGGGGTGGTTGACCCGGTGCTGTTCATCGAACCTCAGGAGGGTGGCCTGGTGGCAGTGAATGGCCGCTGGTACTCCGGCAAGGTGCTCTTGACCGGGTACAACCTGGTGATGGCCATCAACTACGTGGATCTGGAAGACTATGTGGCCAGTGTGGTGGATGCAGAAATGGGATCCCGTTTTCTCCCAGAGGCCCTAAAGGCCCAGGCGGTGGCGGCCCGCAGCTACGTTCTTTACCATCGCAATTCCCGCGGTTGGTTTGATGTGTTTAGCGATACTCGCTCCCAGGTGTACCGAGGGCTTTCCCAGCGGTCGGCAGCCGCCCTGGAAGCAACACAAGCCACCCGTGGTGTGGTCATGGTGTATGGGGGTCAGTTTGTCAATGCCATGTACAGCGCCAGCAGCGGCGGCCAAACCGTCGGGGTGAGTGGGATCCCTTATTTGATGAGCTTACCGGATGTCAGCCTCTACCCCAAGTTTGGGCATGGCATTGGCATGAGCCAGTGGGGCGCCCAAGAATTGGCCCGCCGAGGCTGGACTTACCGCCAAATTTTGGCCTACTACTACCGAGGGGTCAGCTTTGCTCGTCTGCCGGAGTGAGACCTTCAGTGTCCTGGGTGTCTCATCCCATTCGCTCTGTCTTGTCTGCGTCGAGTTCCCTCTGGGCCGCCGCTTGCTGGTTGCTTCTGTATCGCTGCAACTGTTCCTCGGCCAGTTTGGCGTGCTGCTCAGCCAATTCTGGGGGAGTCAGGATCTGAACGTTGCCCATGAACCGGTTGACCCAGCGCATGAATTCCCCATGAGAACGGGGGGGAAGCCGGACTTGGTAGTCCAAGTACTGACCCTGTCTAGAGGGGGTCAAGATCTTCTGGCTGGGGTGACGGTAGCCTCCCTCGCGGATGAACGGAATGGTGTCGCCGTAGAAGCGGACGGTAATCTCCGTGAAGGGAAGTTGACCAGATAGCTCCTGGCGTTGTTCTTCTGGTTCGCCCAGGAAAAGACCCCAGCCCTGATTCAGGAGCTCATGGACTTGTTTAAGTCGTTTCAGTTGTTGAGAGCGGCTGCGGGGCGGGTGAGAGAGAACCTGGCACTGATCATCGAAGCGATCCAAGCGGCCGATCACCAAATGCTGGGTATCAGATTGCTCGTAGGCTAGATACCAGGCAATGTCGTAGTGAATCAATTGCAGAGGCCAGATGGATTTGGATCCCTGTTGACCCTGCTGGTAAGGATCTGAGGAACGGCAAATCTGAATCGCCTGCCCCTGGAGAATGGCAGCTTCTAGGGTGTCGAGGGCGCTGTAGAGGGTGCGGACAGCCGATCCCTTGCGGCTGACTCGGGTGGGATCTGTGGGGATGATGGAGCGGTTGAGCTGGGCTCTGACCGGGTAAAAACTCTCTGAACTGTGGCTTTTGCCCCAGCGGCGGCGGACAATAGCCTGAAAGGCCTCTTGGGCTTTGGGATCCCGTTGGTAGGTGGCCTGGGAGTGGAGGGCGCTAAGGGCGGTGTTGAACTCCAGTTCGGTCATGGCGCTGGAGCCGAGATAGTAGCCCCAACGATACGTCTGATCTCCGAGAATGCCGTAGTATCTCAGGGTTTGCAGATCTTTGTGCAGAGTGTGGGGAGAACAAGGAGGAAGAGCGATCTGTTGCTGGGCAGCGACAGCGTGCAGGTACGAGAGAAGTTCTTGCAGGCGGGGGGGAGCCTGCTCATCGCGACCTGGAAGATTTGACGCGTTGAGATGGCCGACGCCGGGATATTGAGCCAGGGTGGCGATCAGGCAGAGCAGACGATCAAAGCTTTGGGGATGGGCGTAGGCTTGCGAGGGGTGGAAAGTCATGGGGAGGGATCCTTTCGTCAGGAGCACACCGTCACGAACGGATCCCGTACCAGAAGCCTTGCTCTGCTTTTTCGCCATTCGCATCTTTCCTTACAGCATTCTTGGGCCTGACTTTTAACTTGAAGAAGGCTCCATCCTGCTTCCACTTCAGCTTCAATTTTAGGCTTCTGGGAGTGGCCTTATGGGCAGAACACTTTATGTGTCCCAACAAGATTGCTACCTCAGCCTCGACCAGGAACGACTGGTTGTCAAACGAGCTGGAGTTGTTCTTCAACAGGCTCAATTGCCCCACCTGGATCAGATCTTGATCTTCGGCCACGCCCAAGTCACAACCCAACTGATCCAGAGTTGCCTAGAGCGCAACATCCCCATCGCCTACCTTTCCCAGATGGGGTACTGTTATGGTCGCCTGCAGCCCGTTCAGCGGGGGAGTCGTTTTCTTCGGGAAAAACAGATTCTGCTGACCCCTTTTCAAAAATTGGAGGCCGCCAGACAGATCCTCAAAGCCAAGCTGCACAACTGCCGCGTACTTCTTCTGCGGCAACGCCGCCGCAAATCTCAGGTCAGCAGCGAGAAAATTGCTCAGCTCCAGCAACTCATTCAGGCTATGGATGAAGCTACAACTCCAGAGCAGCTCATGGGCCTTGAAGGAGCTGCCGCTGCCGTCTACTACCCAGCGCTGGGGGAGTGCCTCACCTCTCCTGGCTTTGAACTGGTGACGCGCACTCGTCGTCCCCCCCGGGATCCTGTCAATGCCATGCTCAGCTTTGGCTACCAGCTCTTGTGGAACCACATTCTGCTCCTGATTGAGCTGCAGGGCTTGGATCCCTACCAGGGATGTCTGCACACCGGTCACCACAATCACCCCTGCCTGGCCTCGGATTTGGTGGAAGAGTTTCGTGCCCCAGTGATTGATTCTCTCGTGCTGTGGCTGATCAACAGCGGCGTCATGGATCCGATTGAAGACTTCACAGATGAAATCGAGGGGTGCATGCTCACCCAAGAGGGCCGAACCAAAGTTCTGCGGGCCTTTATCCAGCGGATGGAGGACACGGTGCAGCCGGAAGATCCCGTCAAGGGTGCGCGGGAAGAAGAGATCCCTCGCTGGGCCGTCATCAACCGGCAGGTGCAGATCTACAAGCAGTTTGTAAATGATCAGATCCCTGTTTACTTGCCGTTCCTCATCCGCTGAAGAGATCTCACATGCAGCTCTACGTCATCACCTACGACATCCCCGACAACAAACGACGCAAGAAAGTCTCTGACTTGCTTGAAGGCTATGGCCGGCGGGTTCAGTACAGCGTCTTTGAATGCCGGCTGGAGCAGCATCAGTACCAAGACTTGAAACGCCGACTTCAACCTCGTCTCTATTTGCCGGAAGACCATATTCGTTTCTATCCCCTCACCGACCACACCCTGGCCAAGGCGGAAAGTTGGGGTGGGCCAGAGGTGCTCTCCCCGCCAGGATCCCTTGTTGTTTAGCAATATGAACTATTTTGCCGTTCGCGTTACCGGTGGCAGCAGGATATAGGTATCTGTTTATGCTGTTGTTCAAGTGTTCAGATTGCTTCTTTTGGAGGGAGTGGAACTCATGGAAAAAATGTTTTTCCGCCGCAAACTGTTTGCTCTGCTACATGATCCCCAGCTCAAGTCTTTGTATCAGTACAAAAACGGCAAAGGCCCTTGGCAGCAGGTGGCGGAGTTGTATCATCACGGGGCAGAGCTGGAGGAGTGGTGGCAGTCTCATCAGGGGGTGATTTCAGATCACATCGCTGCCGCCTCAGATCGATTAACCATCAGAAACGTCTATAAAGATGCGGAGCAACTGGGCGGGCTTACCCAAGTGGAAGTGCGTCACCCTCTGTCGGGAGAAAAGCAGGATATCCAGATTTGGAGTCAGCTAACGGAAGCGCAACTGGAGGAGATCCAAAATCGGATCATCCCCTATGAGCAGGTGCGCCATGCGGATCCGGAAAAAGCCTTCTGGTGGTTCTGGCGGTTTTATCCCCAATTGGTGGTTCAAGAAACTGGGATCAGCACTCCTGCTGCTCTTTTGTTGCCTGCCGACACCCGCATCCCAGACTGTCCCATCCACGATCACAACAGTATTGTCTCGGCGCTGGCCGGAGCCCTATTCCCGCGCGGGTGGAAACCCTCAAATTCGGTTTCTCATGCCGATCTCTTGTTGTTCACCTTCTCGCCGGTGCAGGAGTTTATCAAATCCTCTAGGAAGCTGTTGGATTTTTGGTCGGGATCCTATCTGCTGCACTACCTGAGTGCCCGCCTCTGCTGGTTCATTGCTGAGCGCTATGGGCCGGATGCGGTGATCACACCTTCTCTGTGGGGCCAGGAGATCATCGATGCCTGGATTCTGAAGAAGTTTCCGGAGTTTGAGTGCTATTTCCGAGAGATCGACCGGCTTGATACCCGCAATGGAGATGCCCAGGGATCCACTCCTATAAGTCGATTCAACGATTGCGTGTCCACCAGCCTGAGCACTGCCGGGTTTCCCAATGTGATCACAGCTCTGCTGCCCAGAAAAGAATCCAAAGCCTTTGCAGAGGAACTGGACCAGGAGATGCGCAAGATCTGGAAAGAGATCGGAACTAAAGTCCGGGATCATATCCGCGAGAGATGTATCCAAACCCTCAATGATAGAGGCTCGGAGATCTGGAAAAAGATTGCCCCAACGATGGGTACGACTGAAGGCTCCCACATCAACTACCAGAGAGAATTCGAGAAGTGGAAGCACCCATCCAATTGGGAATGGAACAAGCTCTGGAATGCTCAACTGGATCACACTTGGGAAAGCTACTGGACTTCGGTCCCCCTAGGGGATCCCGACAAGCCGTTGCAGGCAAATACCAAAGATCCCGGCTACACGTTATGGAAAGAATCTCAGCAAACCCTAGCTCAAAGCCGATTTGAATTGCCGACCAACCCTGAAGAAAAAGCCTACGGAAATTTGAATGTGGGCACCTGGTGGGGCAGCTTGCAGGCGCGTCTGGGCCAGTCGATTCAGGCCATCAAAAATACCCGTACCTGGCAGGTCCCAGTGGCCCCTGGGGAGCGGTCTACCCTCTCAGGCATGTACAGTGCAGTTCACCCCAATCTGCTCTATCGGGATCGATTCTGTGAAGGGGCAGGGCTACCGGCGGGATCCCTGCGCATGTTCTGGAAACTGATGGCCGAAGTTTATCCGGGGCTTTTCAATGGCTCGGAGATGTTGAACGCGGTGGAACTGACCAAACGCATGGCCTGGAAGTACGGGGGCATTGCCGAGTCTCTGGGGGTGGCCAAAGAAGAGGACGATCTGGAGAACTTGATCCGGTTTCCCAACCTCAGCTCCATCGCAGCAGCCCGCTTTGCCCATGATGCTCCTGAAAAGGTGAAACTGTACTGGCAGGTGCTGGAGCAGCAGATCAGGTGGGATCTCCCTGAATATCGAGATCGGTTTGGATCCCTGACGCGCCGCCCCTTTCAGGTGCCGAAGACGGATGAGCGAATGATCCCTAATCCCCAACCCCTTTCCCAGAAGACGAGGGGAGAAGCACCCTACAACGGAGTGATGTTTTCCAGCAGGTGGCTGGTGGACGATCTGGGCCTTCAGGATCCTGAAGATATTGCCCTATTGCGAGAAGCCGTGGATCAAGCCCATCGACAGGTGGGGCTATCCGGGGGCAGTCCCTCTGACTGGTGGGCAATTGTGTTGGCCGATGGAGATAGCATGAGCAAGTATGTCAGCGGCTCCAGGCTGCACCCCTACGAAACCTACCTGGCCGAAGGAGTTGCCGATCAATTGAAGAAAAATGGCTTGGAGTGGCAGCAGCTTTTGAAGAATGTCAAAAAGCGCATGGGGCCGGCCACCCACGTGGGCCTCAACCGAGCCTTGTTGGATTTCTCCAATCGGCTGGTTCCTTACTTAACGGAAAAACGCTTCTGCGGTCGGGTGGTCTACAGTGGCGGGGATGATGTCATGGCTTTGCTGCCCCTAGAAGATTTGCCCGAATATCTCCTCTCCCTGCGTGCAGCTTGGTGTGGGAAAGCGGATCCCAAAGGCGAGTTCAGATCGCAAGGAGGATTTTGGCATCCCCAGCCGGGTCGAGATCTCTCCGGCCTACCCAATCGTCCCCTTTTCACCATGGGCGAAGGAGCCACCATGAGCATCGGCGTGGTGATCGCCAACAAAGGGATCCCTCTTCCCACCGTTTTGGAAAACCTCTGGGAGGCTGAGAAGCATCGGGCCAAAAAGATCCCTGGCAAGGATGGTCTTTGCTTCCGAGTCATTTACCAATCCGGGAATACCTTGGAGGCCCTGATGAAAGGGGAACTGCTGGAGAAATGGTGGGCCTGGTTGCAGCAGGGGCCGGAACTGGATCTGGGGCCTGTACTGTATCGTTTGGCCGAAGAATTGCCGCTGCGCTGTGTGATCTCTGCAAATAACAAGCTGTTTGAGCTGGCCACCACCACCATTTTGGCGCGACGAGACCGAGCTGAGGAGCTGAAGTCCGTTCAGGATCCCTTGGTGAACTGGATCAATGCCTGGGAAAGCTGGGCATTCGAGTTGCAAAGCGAGTCAGAGGCTCTGGGCGCCACTCCGGTAGATTTGGCTAATCTCTTGAGATTCTCAGCCTTTTGGATAGACAAGAAAAAACAACGGGACGATTGGATCAAAAAGCCTCAGGAAATTGTTGAAGATTTATTTCCACAAGGCAGGTAATTCTCATGTCTGAAACCCAACTGCACTGGTATGCCCTAGAGCCTGTCGATGTGCTGCTCTTTCGCGAGAGCAAACCTTTTTCTCCTGGCGAGGGATCCTGGGCGAAAGGGTTATTTCCCCCTATGCCCATCACAATCTTTCAGGCCCTGCGCTCTGCCCTACCCTACGCTTCAGACAAGGCTCGAAATCTCAAGTTTCTGGGGCCGTTTCTCCTGGATGAGCGAGATACGCTCTGGCTACCGACTCCCAAAGATCTGTTGGCTACGGGTCAATCGGATCCCCATGCCGATCCAGACACGACCCCAGAAGACAACTTCGAAGAGAAAGTCCGGGGAGACCAATACTCTCGCCTACAGCCGGCTGAGGGGGATCCTTGGAAACCTATCGGCTGGGATGATCAAAAACTCCCGCCCCTGGTGCCCCCCTCTCTCAAAAAAGGGGAGTACATCAAAGGCCGTCCCCACCCCTGGATGCGGGCCTCGGCACTGAGTGCTTATCTCCAAGGATCCCTACCCCAGGCCGGCGACTTTCATGAGGATCCCTGGGATACCCAGGTGTTACCTCACATCGACATCAAACCCGATACCCGCCAGGTGAAAGATGAAGCTGGCTACTTCACCGAGGTGGCAACCCGACTGCGGTGGGGATGGCGATTGGCGGCAGCCATCAGTGCTCGGATCCCGACCACCACCGTTCGCCTGGGGGGAGAGGGGCATCGCGCCTTGGTCACGCCTCTGGAAGATTGGGATCCTGGCATCGATTGGGAGCGATTTCGGCAGGGGACGGGTCGGGTGGCTTATCTCCTCACTCCGGGCCTAGCGCAGCCTGAAGCGGATCCCCGTATCTATCAGGCTTACCCTTCCCAGTGGCAGCCTTATCTGGCAGGATGCGCTACGGATCGGGCCTTGCTTTGGGGTGGAATTTCTGCGGTTCGGCGGCAGGGCAGTGAGCGATTGGACTTTGCGCTGCTACCCCAACGGGCCTTCATTCCCGCCGGTACGGTGTATCACTTTAAGGGGGATCCGCCACCGCCAAGGCAGCTTGTGGGTAACCCATGCGCCCAGTTGCAGACTTTTGCATCGTTGAATTACGGCACACTTTTGTGGGGGATTGTGAAATGATTCAACCTGACTTTCGCGTTGGCTATCTTTACAGCCTTGCCCCCATCCATTGCGGTGGAGAAGGCGACCTAGGCAACATCCTGGAAATTGCCCGTGAATCTCACACCAACTTTCCTTACATCCCAGGTTCTTCTTTGCGAGGAAGCCTGCGGAACGAGGTAACACTTCAAGATCCAACAATTGCCGATACTCTCTTTGGACGAGAACTCCAAAAAGATGGCCAAATGGGGGTTCACCAAGTCTGGTTTGGAGATGCCCGTTTATTGTGGGTGCCGATGCGCACCATGTCTCTAAAAGGATCCGATTCCGTTTTCTGTTGGGTAAGTTGTCATTCTCTACTGCGAGATCACGCCTTGCTGTGCCGTCAGCCTCTTCCAGTTCTGCCCAAAGCCCCTGTAGGAACAAAACCTGGCGTTTATGTTGTGGCAGACGCAGAAGTGCGTGTTGAGAAACTCCCTGAAGGGCAGACCTTCTCACTGGCCGGGGAATGGCCCGCTGTTTTACAGGGGGATACCCAAGCAACCTGGAAAAATAATCGGATCATTCTTCCCGATAGCGACTTCCAGATCCTCATGGAGCACTCCCTTTGGACACAGATCCGCAACAAGATCCAGGAAGATTCGGAAGGAGCCAATCAGGTAGGCTCAGCAGAGGTGTTCTGGACAGATGTGTGCATTCCTCGTGACACGATTCTTTATTTTACTTGGGGATATAGCCCCCTGCCCCATCAGCAAGATCTCACCCAAGAACATGAGATTTTGATCAACATTCTTCAAGGTTTGTTCCAAGTAGGAGGACAAGCCAACGTTGGACGAGGCTGGGTTCAAGGATGGGTCTCCAATGCTTCTCCGCCCGCTCTACAAGCCAAATCTGAAAACACCGCAGGAGTTTAAGGATGTCGAAAAACAAGTACGCCAAGAGCTCTCCTAAGCCCGTTCCTCCAAATCCCAAATTGGAGAGCAAAGCTATATCTTCCAACCCGCCAATAGACAGATCCCCTGTTCCTACGTCGTCTGAGCGACAACCAACAGGCGTGCGCCCGGAGCATATCAGCCTGCTAGCCTATAAACACATTCAACAGTACATGAGATCCCAAGGGAAAGAGTTTCTTTCTCAGGAGGATCTTAATGCGGTACTCCGACTTTCTCAACACCTGAGAGTTTTCGGCCTGCTCTCGGCCATAGGATACGTTAACCAGTCCAATGCTCAAGAAGGTAAGGTGAGACAGAGAACAGTTCCTGTCTGGACTTCTTTATTGGGGCAACTGGTTACCGAAGATAATTCTCTAGAGCCCAAAGCATTAATGCAGAGGATCCAAGCTCTGGCAAGCGACCAACCTGTAGAATACCTCGCCCTTTGGAGACGATCTTTAATCTTGGCGAATCACTGGAACTTTTGGGCCAGAGCTTATCTTTCAGGAGACACGAATGGAGAAAACACTGATGTACACGGGGCCGCGTCTAATTAAGCTAATAGCTCAGCAACATCAAAAGCGAGCCACAAACCTTTTTCGCCAGGGAACCTTTACCTTGCGTTGGCGAGCAAAAGTGGGATCCTATCCTCATCCCGATGTGGAAACTCTTGTTTCAGCAGGGGAACCCTGTGGGCCATGGCGGCCCCAAAAAGGTCGGCCAGAGGATAAGCGCAATGTTGGCGAAAACTGGGAACTTATGCCCGACTTGCCTCTCAATGGGTACATCCCGGGTTCTTCAATCCGAGGGATCGTCCGGGCCTGGGCAAAACAACAACCGGAGCGGATCCCCAAGATGGAAGCTCTCCTTGGATTCCAGAAAGAGACTGTTATCTCGGCAGGAAAGATTCAATTTCTCGACGCTTGGCCCCTAGAGCCCACCCGTTTAAGCCTCGATATTGTCAACCCTCAGCAAAACTTTCAGGTGTTCCACCAGGGTCAAGGCACTCCTTTATCGCTCTACACACTGGGCAATGGTCAGGGACCCATTGATTTTCTCGTGGCTATCCAGGGCGTTCCCGGCGCAACTGAAGAAGAAGTCGATGAGGTCTGGTCATGGGTTCAACAAGCCTTAAAAGTCTTGGGGATAGGTAGCCGCACGGCCTCTGGATATGGTCGGATTTCGATCCCTAACCACAAGGGATCCAGACAGTCAAATGAAAGCATATCAAGTATACTCTTTAGATTCCATCTCTCCAGCCAGGGTAATGCGGGCCCTAACATGAGAACCCTGGAGCTGCGACCTTCGCATTGGCGAGGATGGCTTAGATCCTGGGCATTGCGATTCTTTCTGGGAGTTATGAGCCAAGAGAATGCAGAGAAGACAGTGAGTGAGCTTTTTGGAACCCTAGAACCCAAGTCTCAAAAAGGGTGCATAAGGCTGGAAATGATCCAGGGAGATATCTGGGCACGCAAGTCGAAAAACTCCCCAACCTTCTACTCATGGCAGGGAGAACTTAGAATTGAAGCTCCCAAAGAGATCCTCATGGGAATCCTTCTCCCCATTGTGCGAGTTGCAGTGATGACCGGAGGAGTAGGGCGAGGTTGGAGAAGACCACTTCACATTTTCATGATGGAAAGAAGAGACAACTCTCCTGCAGCCCGAGGCAGTCACCTGACGCTTGATATCAAAATTAAGGGTGAGTACAGGGTGTTTGGAATACGTCTTGAACCAGAAAAATGGAGGCAAGTATACGAAGAGTGGTATCAAAAAGTTGGACAAATCTGGCCGGAACGTTTGCTCAGTGGATCCCAGAATCCCAACTGTGAGGCATTTTCACCCAGCAGTTGTGCCGTATTCGCCGTCCCTGGCCCTGAACAGGATCCGGTTAATGCTTCAGATTTAAGTTGGGTTGATCCCAATGATGCAGAAAGTACGCGAGGAGATGGTATGGGGCTGGTTTATCAACAAGATCAACGCAGAAACTACAAGCGAAACCCCGATCTTGGCGGAGATGCTGCGCGAGGCAGTGCCCATTGCTCTTGGGTGACGATTAGGAGACACAAGATTAAGCACAAACAAGCTGGTACTCAATGCCAGGAAGTGGTCTGCTTATTCATGGGAGGTGTCCAAGCTGGCTGCCAGCATGTCCGTTCCCAGTTTCTCGATGACTTATCTCGAATACAAGGCAGTCTCCATCTCTTTGGTCTGAAGCCTGAACAGCCTTGAAAAGATGATCTTTTTGCTCCTTCTAGACTGATCTCGAGGAGATGAAGTCTGATATGCTCATCATTCCCACTCGCTCACATCTTCCCGAACAACGGGTCATTTTCCATCACCTTACCTGGGATCGCTACCAGCAGATCCTTCAGGCACTAGGAGAGCACCGTTCTTCTCGCTTGATCTACGACCGGGGTACTCTGGAAATCACCATGCCACTCGAAGATCACGAGTTTTTGGTCAGGATGATTGATCTCTTCGTACGCATCCTGGCTACTGCATACTTAGGACAGATTAAAACTATGGGCTCTACAACTCTTAATTATCCCCATATAGAGCGAGGAGCAGAACCTGACAATGCCTACTACTTACAGAATCAACCTAAAGTCAAGGGACGCACTGTAGATTTTAGCCAAGATCCGCCTCCAGATCTGGTGGTGGAAGTTGACATAACCCACAGTACTATCAACAAGTTAGCCCTCTATGCTGCCATAGGGATCCCTGAGTTGTGGCGGTTCAATGGTGAGGAACTGCGAATCTATCAACTTACTGCGCAAGGCTACCAAGAGTTAGAAATCAGTCCTAGTTTTCCAGGGGTTCCCAAAGACAGACTCTACCAATTCTTATCAGAGGCTCGAGAGAATGAGATTCAGGCTGAACAGAATCTACGCAACTGGATCCAGGAGCAAAAGCTATGATTGCCCATTCTCGCTCCGAAGCTTCTGTCAACTTGCCCTGAAAGACATCTATGAGAAGGTGAACTTTGATCCTAAGTGAGGAACTATGGCTACTCTGATTGCTAACATTGGCACCTCTGATCTGACAGTAAAAATTCAAGGCTTTGAGTACTACATTCCTGTGGGCTTTGACCGAGATGAACCAAACGAAGTTGCCGAGGATCTAACAGAAGACGAAAAAGTGATATGGGAAAGAAGTAGTCGAGAAGACTTTGTTGCCAATGGACTCTGTAAAGAGCTGGGTGTAGAGGTTAGAGGTCAAGGCAGGAATGCCTACAGCTTCCGCGAACTAACAGAGAAACTTCTTGCCGCCTATCAACGGGAGCCCGATTTTTGGCAGGAGCGCATTCGACCTGGAAGAATCTGGGGGGTAATCCATACCGCCATTGAGGAGTTTTCAGTTAAAAAAATCAACATTTTTGTTACCAATCAAAATCCCCCTCAGCATCAGGATACTTGCTTCTTGTTCGAGATCATTAAAAGGTGGATTGAGAGACATTTACAGCGGGAGGATATTCTCTTTCTAAAGCGAGTGATCCCTCAGAACGTCAAACCTAACCAACAGGATCTTGTCCTCAACGAGTATTATCGCTTCTTTGTTGACGAGATTGATTCAAACGAGGTGGTTCTTGTCAGTACTAAAGGTGGAACCCCTCAAATGCAGACAGCCCTTCGTCTGCAATCAATCACTGCTGACATCCCCAAGCTGCTGTTTCTGGATCCGGTTCTTTCAAAGCAGAAGGTGCTTCGAGGGGAGCCCTCGCCTTGCACTCGGACTTCATATTGGCAATACCAGCGGACACAGAAATATCGCGTTGTCATGCAACTGCTAGAACGTTTTGACTTTGCGGGAGCTTGTCAAGTTCTCAAGAGCTGGCAATCCATTCTGTCTTTTCAAATTGAGCAGGGCGTAGTAAGCAAATCCCAGCTACATTCCAGCAGGAAACTGGTTGATGATGCAATCAGAGGGTTACAAGTGGCAGACTCACTCATGAACTTAGATATCGAGGCTGCCAGAGCTTCCAAGAAAGAGATGAATCTGGATATAAGTTTGGATCTAGACACTCGAATCAATCAGGCCATTGGAAACCACAGTATTTTGCTTAACTTATATTCCCAATGCAAGATATACAAACAGAATCAGCAGATCTCCCATTTTCTTTCAAGAATGTCTTCACTTTGTGAGGAAATTCTCGATGAAGTTATCGAAAAGCTTGGCGGTCGTCAGTACCTGAAGTCAGCTACTGTGGGATCCCGAGTTGAGATTCGTGAAATTAAGCGACTGCTGCCTCAAGATCAGCTTGGCTTGCTGGACTCTTTAGATTATTTCAAAGATGGAGAATATGCAAAGATTCTCTATCGTGCGAGTAAGCTTAGTTTTTTGGCCATCCTTCTTGCCATCCGCAAGAATGTAGGGAAGAATGGAGCCTGTGAGGATAAATCCTTGTCAGATCTAAAAGAAAAAATTGATAGCCTAGAATTTTGGATCCGCAAGCGCAATGAGATGATCCATGACAGTCAGGGATTTTCTAGCAACCGCATCTCTGAATTAAATAAAGAGGCGAAACAGAAAGGAGCCTGTCCTTACGAAAATATCTTGAAAGTTTTGGCTGATATTCTTATATCTCCTCTTTTGAAGCTGCCCAATATCGATAAGCAGCGCCTTATTACAGATGATGATCTCTACCTCTATACCGACCTAAAGACCTGGGCGAGGGAGAGACTTCTTCGAGACTTGCGTTCTTCCTGAAGGAGAACAAACTGATGACTGTAAGCTCTTCCTACTACAACCACATTCTTATCGGGATTCCCGCTAGCGGCAAGTCAACACTGGCAAAAGTCTTAGCCGCAACTTGGCAAGGTTCTCAAGTTGTTAGCACCGATAATATTCGTCAAGAGTTGTACGGGGATCCCTTAATCCAGGGCAACTGGTCGGAAATTGAGGATTTGGCTCTTGCTCGGATTCACAAGGCTTATCAGCAGGGCCAAGTCATTATCTACGATGCTACCAATGCCTACCGTTCCTGGCGGCTGGATCTGCTGCAAAAGTTGCCCGGCGCAAATTGGATTGGGTGGCATCTGACCACTCCCCTAGAGGTCTGTAAGCAGAGAAATCAGCAGCGGGATCGTCAAGTGCCAGTCTCTTCGATGGAAGCAATGGCTCAGGCATTAAAGACTTTTCCGCCCATACCCGCAGAGGGATTCCTGGATGTACTGACCTTAGATTTATCTGGATCCCTGCCTACCCAAGAACAAATTCTCGAGAAAGTCAGTGGTATTCCTCGCACCTTGATTAACCGTCAGAACGCCACTCGAAAGGCGACGCTACACGGCTACTCTCGGCTGCTTGACTTTGAGCGCTTGCTCCATCTTCTGGCTATTTTGATCCATCATCCCGGCAGCACCCTGGAGGAAATCACCCACCGGATTGCCTCTGAAAAGGGATCCGTGTACGCCGATCCTGAACTGCTGTCTGAAGATCTCATCTGGCTGAAGCAGAGTGGTTTGCTCTGTCACGCCGGCGAGAACAGTGCAGGGGAGCAGCACCAGCTCTTGGTTCAACCCGAAAACCGGCAGCCTCTGACCTTTGCCACCCACGCTTATTCTGACTGGGATAGCTTCAGCCGCTTGATTTATACCATTCGCCTGATTTTGACCCAACCCTTCCACTTTGATCCCGAGCTGGGCAGCTTGGAAAGCTTGAACCGTGAGCTCCAGCAACAGGGTTGGGTGAAAGGGCAAAACAGAGATGCCATCCGTAAGGACATCGAAAAGGTCTTGAAGCCCTACCAGATTTTGCCGTCTTTTCCCATGAAGCGAGGCTACTTCACTCACTCTGGGATCTTCAGTCGCCATGAACTCAAGCAGATCTACCGGCTTTTGCAGGTGAGCACTCGCGCTCTAGAAAACCCTTGGGAGCAGGCGGTTTATGAAATGGTGGAGCAGCGTATGCGCCTCAGCCACATCGATACTTCTGAGATCTACCCCACTCGTCGGCTGGGCAATCAACCCATTGTGGATCCCGCCTTGGCTCCTTCCGGTACCTTGGCGGATCGCCGTGGCTTGCAGGTGGTCGAGGAAGCGATGGAGACGGGGGAGCTGCTAGAGGTAAAGCGTTTGCCGGGAGCCACCTTCCCCGGAGAGGCTGTGGAGAGCTTTCGCATCTGGCCCCTGCAACTGGTCTTTCATCAAATCGCGTGGTACCTGGGCTGCGAGTATCACAGCCCGAAGAGGCAGGGACTGATGCGGTTTGAGCGGATGGATCGGCTCTTTCTCAACCGGCGACATTGTGCAACGCGCTCCCGCCAAGAGCAGTTGGCTGCTCTGGAACGCCTGCACAAGCTCTACGATGTCAGTGCTGGGATCTTTTTGGGCAATGACCCGCATCTGCAGAAGCAGATCCTCAGTCGGGATCCCAATGAGCGCCGCCAAGCAGAAGTAACTCTGGAACTTTGGTTTAGCGACCGGATCTTCCCCTTCGTGAGCGAGGGCACCCGACGCTTTAAGCACCAGCGTATGTCCCCCCGTATTTCCGGATCTTCGCGGCCTAGATCTATCTTCAACTTGCCCCCCACGGGAGACAGTCGGTTTCCCCACCGGCTCAAGGTGGTCTTGCCCCTTTGGTCCCTAGAGGATGTCGACCTCAAGCGCTGGATCTTGGGCTTTGGGGGAGAGGTGTTGGTGGTCAGCCCAGAGCCCCTTCGGCAAATGATTCAGGACGCGGGGCAGGCGATCTCGGTTTTGTACAGGGATCCCTTAGCCGATCAGGAGCAAGAAAGCTCGTAAAAGAAAGTATTGGCCACTTTCTTCTCTAACGCCCAAAACATTTGTCCGGCAAAGGTTTTCCAGGTTTTAAGCAGAACTCTCCAATACTTTGTGTGGTTAGGGCTGAGCACGGGAGCCCAACTAAAGTAACAACAGGTCACCGGAGTAGGGCAGTGGTTGCTCAACTGGATGTGGAAGACATTCGAGGGATCCGATCCGTCGCCGAGGTGGCCGATCTCTTTGCATCCTTGGGGTACGCTCTGGTGGGGCAACCGTTGGATATAACGGTGCTGGAGCTGCCGGCTTATTTTGACAGACTTCGGGCTGGATATGTCCTGGCGGAATATCGGCAGGGATATTTCCGGCAGGTGGTGCTGCTGTTTGAAGTGAGGCCCGGCTCTCCAGAGTTGGGTGTGCTGATGCACAAGCTGGCCCGACGTCTGGCCCAACGCCCAGAATCCTACCTGTTGCTGGCCACAGCCGATGGTTACCACTGTCTGCACATCACCAGCAGCAGCCAAGCTGGGAAGGTCTACAGCTTCCAGGTCAACTGCCAGGATCCTTCTTACCAAGAGCGCAACTGGATCCGCAACTTGGTCTTGCAGGGTCGGTCGCTACGGGCCGCCCAACAGCACCAGCAGCAGGTAATACGTCATGCCGCAGTCCAACAAAAAGAGGCGACACAGATCAAAAGGCGGGATTTGCAGGACAGCGTAAAGTCTTACCTGCGCGAGATTGGCCGCTACCCCCTCCTGAATCGGGCAGAGGAAACGACTCTATTTCGCCAGATGGCCACCTTCCCCGGCACCGAGCAGGCGACGCGGGCACGGGAGAAGTTGATTGCGCACAACTTGCGCCTTGTGGTGTTCATTGCCAAGCGCTATCAAGAGCAGGGGCTTGATCTATTGGATCTGATCCAGCAGGGCAACTTAGGTTTGATTCGGGCCATCGAGAAGTTTGACTATACCCGTGGAACTCGTCTGTCTACCTATGCCACCTGGTGGATCCGACAGTCCATCACTCGAGCAATAGACACTCAAGCTCGTCTGATCTGGCTGCCCAGTCATGTCTGGGAAAAGATCCGGCGCCTGAAGAAAGTGGCTTGCCAGTTGTCGCAAGATTTGGGGCGGACTCCCACTGTGGCGGATCTGGCTTCGGTCTGCGACTTTTCTCCTGAAGAAATCCGACAATTACTGGATTGGAATCAGGGGATCGGCTTTCTGGATGCACCTCTATTTGGGGATGTTTTGCTGGTGGATAGCCTCGCGGATCGGTCTCGGATCCCAGAACCTAGTTGGGAGGAGATGGAGCATCAGGAAATGCTTGAGAGAGTCTTCGCCTTGCTTAAGCCAAGAGAGCAACAGGTGCTTACCCTTCGCTTTGGGTTAAACGGCCATAAACCTCATTCCCTGGCCGAGATTGGTCGGCTTTCGAACCTCAGTCGCGAGCGGGTGCGCCAGATTGAGGAAAAAGCGCTTCGGTCTCTGCGTGCTCGTTGCAGAAGTTGGCCTAAATAAGCATTAACAAATAAGCATTAAAAGGAAGGATGGTAATCCATATGTCGCTACCGACATATATTGATAATCAGAGACATAAATTAACGAATGTTATCCAGAGGCTGATCTTTCTGGAAAAGCAGACTGAGCTAGATATTGCTACCGGCTTCTTCCGTATCGAGGCTTGGATCAAACTGGAGCGAGCTTTTAATAAGCTCGCCCGTCTGCGCTTGCTGATTGGCCGGGATCCCACCATCAAACCGGCAGAGCCCCATCGAATTGATCTCCAAGATTATCTTCGCCGCGAGCTTCAGAGGCAGTTGGAAACTTCCACCTTTGAGTTGGAGTACAAGCAGTGTATCGATCGTCTGATTGCCTTTCTCAAGCAAGATCATGTGGATGTTCGGTTGTATGGGGCCATCGGGGAACGTACACCCTTTCTACATGCCAAAGCTTATCTATTTCCCAGCTACAGCATTGTGGGATCCAGCAATTTTACTGTTCCCGGTTTGGAAGGCAACACCGAGTTAAATGTATTGCTTGATAATGCCCAGGCAGCCCAGGAGATGCGCAACACCTGGTTTACAGAGTTTTGGGAGCATCCCAGTGTGGACAAAGACTATAAATCGAAACTTATTGCTGAGCTGGATCGATCCAAATTTGGCAGCCGTGCCTACACTCCTCATCAAATCTTGATGCGCTGCCTCTACACCCTGTTCCAGCCGAAGCAGGATCCAGTGGTCAAGGGGCAGGCCACAACCCTAGAATTGGCTGATTTCCAGCAGGAAGGGTTTGAACGAGCCCTAGAATTGCTGGAGCGCCATGGGGGGGTCATCGTTGCAGATGCGGTAGGCTTGGGCAAAACCTATATCGGACTGCGGCTGATCGACCATCTTCTAGCGGAGCGACGAAAACCGGGGTACCTGCCTCGGGCCTTGGTGATCAGCCCGGCTCAAGTTCGCAATCTCGTCTGGGAGCCGAAGCTGAGAGAGTTCGGTTTGGTGGCCGATTTGTTGTCTCAAGAGGAGCTAGGGCGATCTGACTTCAACAGCCGACGCTACAGCCACTGCGACATTGTCCTTGTGGACGAATCCCACAATTTCCGGAATAACTTAACCGCTCGATATGCCAACTTGCAACGCCTGATCTGTGGGGGACGCCGCAACAAATGGGTGGTGCTGCTCACGGCTACTCCCATCAACAACACAATTTTTGACCTCTATCATCAGGTGCTGCTGCTCACCCGCAACGATGATCACTACTACAGTAGCTGGGGGATCCCTAATCTATCCGCGCTGTTTAAGAAGCTGGACAAAGGTGAGGGGCAGATCACCGAGTTGTTGTTTCAGACCATGGTGCGTCGATCCCGCCTGGATGTGCTGAAACGTCAACAGGCAGGAGAGAAGATTATCATCGGTGGCCAAGAGATCCGCTTTCCGCGCAGGATTTTGAAGCAATTTACCTATAACTTCGAGAGTAGCTTCCAAGGTCTCTATAGCCGTTGGGTTGCCTACATTGAGAATCTGAACCTGGCTCCCTATAACCTGGAAAACTATGTGCGCCAGAAGAATGATAAGCTAACCGACCGTCAGTTACGCAATGAAGTGATCGGCAGCTTGATGAAAACCCTCTATCTCAAGCGGCTAGAGAGTTCAATCAAGGCTTTTGAGGTCAGCATCTGCTGGCAATCTGACTTCCAGGGACGATTTTTGGACTTGCTGCAGCAGGGTCACTTGTTAGATGGATCCAGCTATCGACGCCTGATGGCTCTGGAAGCTGAGGAGCAAGAGGATTCAGTGGAGCAGGTGCTGGTATCTCTGCCTGAGGTCAACCCTGAAGACTATGATTTGGACAAGCTGACCCAGGCAATCCAGGCCGATCAAAAAACACTGGCTCAGATTATTCAAGATCTCACCCGTATCCAGGCAAGGGTGCAGGCAGGAGAAGACTCTGATCTTAAGCTGATGGCTTTTAAACGAATGATGCTCAGCTTGGAACAGGACAAGGTGCTTGTCTTCACCTACTTTAAAGACACAGCCGAATACTTATACCAGCAGTTGCTGGAAGATAAACAATGGCTTGAGGCAATGGCTGAGAAGCGGAGCAGATATCGCAATTTCTCCTCAGGTTTGCGGGTGGGGTTATTAACCGGAAAAACCCCAAGCCGGGAACGGGAAATGCTGGTGAGAAGATTCGCGCCACGGGTCAATCGGCCATTTAGTAATCCTTCGGGTTGTGGAGAGGATTATCAGGAAGTCGGGTGTTCGCCTGAAGAGCAAATCGATCTGCTTATCTGCACCGATGTGTTGTCTGAAGGACAAAATCTTCAAGAAGCAGCAGTCCTTGTGAATTACGATCTGCATTGGAATCCGGTGCGAATGATCCAACGGGCAGGCCGCATCGATCGACTGGGATCCCCATTCGAGGAGTTGACGATCGTTAATGGCTTTCCCGAGCAAGGACTGGAACTGCTGTTGGGATTGGTGCGCAAGTTGCAACAGCGGATTGCCCTGATCGATCAGCAGGTGGGTCTGGATGCCAGTGTGCTGGGAGAGGTGATCTCGGAGCGTTCATTAGAGGAGATCCGACTCCTGAAGGAAGCTCAAACTCCCAGTGCTCAGAGTGAGATACTGCAGGCTCTGGAGAAGAAAGTTGACTTAGTCTCTATGGATGAAATGCGGTTTCCGTTGTTGGAGTTTATCCAGCAATCGGGGTTGCAAGCTGTCGAGGAGATCCCACTTGGGATCCACAGCACACGCTACCAAGCTCCGCAGGATGGACTATTTTTAGCTTTTCAAGTCAAAGATCGGCACTTCTGGCATTTCTACCCTCGAATAGAAGGTCGAATCTCTGTAAGTATCGACCATCTCCAGAGTGATTGGGGATCAATCTTTCAGCTTCTCTATTGCCGACCAGAAGATTTTCCAAAGCCCGATGATCTACCGCCTGCGCCTTTTGATGGTGAGATCTTCGAGGTGTTACAACCTGCGATCCAAAATCTGTTGAATCTGCTGAATCGAAGCCAGGGTAGCTCTTTATTGCAACCTAGTTTGCCTCAATGGTTGAGACGAATCTATCTCGTCCTCACTGAGGTAGAGGATGCTATTGAACTTGATGCGGTGACTGAAGAGGCCCGACAACGGGTTCTTGATTTGGTTATACATACTAAAAGCATTCGCACTTACGAGAGAGACTGTAAGGAATTCTGGAAAAACTATCAGAAGAATCGGGATGTTGCCAATCTAATTCACTCGTTGGATGAGTTGTTCATCGATGAGGGATTGTATAAGGGGTCCTCTTCCCGCCACCGGAGCCCGACATTTTTCACCCAAGAGGATGTGCAGCTCATCTGCTACCAGTGGTTTAGGTCAGACCCAGAGCCCCCGGCGGATCCCTACCTCCTTAGGCGAAGGCGAAAGGATCCCTACGAGGCCCTACATTGACGGTTGCTTCCTTTCGGGGCAGTGGAATTAATGAAAACTCAATGGAAAATTAATCGAGCCAAGCGAATAACTATTAAAATGAAGATTATCAAATAGCAAACAAATGTAGCGATACTCGTGGTTAAAAATAGAACTCCGCCCCATTTCCGGAGGAGAGGCTCCAGAAAGTTCGTGCATGGGAGGAGACGAATAGTCCACTTTACACTGGTATCATCGCCATCGAATTGAAATAACCAGGCCCAAAGATAGAAAAAATGAGTCGCGAGGTAGAGCGCAATATCGCTCTTTCTTGATTCAAAAACGCTAATGAATGTGATCATCAAAGCTATATGCACAAATGCCCATAAAGTAAGCAGCAAAATAAGCAGCGCTCCAAACATCATTAGAAGCCAACCGGCGACTCCAAGACGCATGAGAAACAGGGCACAGACAAAAAGGATCTCCACTCCAACTAGGAGAAGTTTGGTTGGTGTATTCAGGCTTTCATGTTCTACCATATTACTTCCTTTTTTCGCGTTGTTCGTAATATGTGTCTCAGACAAGCTTAATAACTGCAGGCGTGATGATCTAGATCTGATCTGGCACTTTTGGCAGGGGTAGTTGAAACGGATGATGGTCGAAGCGAATACGCTGTACTCGGTAATTTCCTGTTAATGGAACCGATCCTGAGCCGCAAGCAACTTCCACGCCACCCGGATCAACCGTTGTTCCGAATGCGATACCTTATTTTATGTAGGTTTGCGTAGCAAAAACCCTATACCTGATAAGTCACTTCCCTTTGGGGAAGCGGGATTCATGGAAACACTCAAAGCAGACGGCCCAGGCGTTGTCGCAATTCGCTGGCAGCCAGTTCCAGGTGTTCGGGGGTATAGCCGGTGGTCTCTACCCTGACAGCGAGGTGGGTGTCTTGGCTCTCGTGGAGATGGAGCCACAAAATGTGGCGGCCATCTTCGGTTTTGCGGTTTGAGGCTTTGACGCTGTTTTTGGGGGCAGCGTAGGCGTGTGGATCGTAGTGAACCCGATCCACCCAGGGAATGTCTCGCAGGAGTCTTTCCACTTTGGCCCAACTGCGGGGTCGGTGATGGCTGGCATCGCTTCGGATTTGGATGATCTGGGAGCGATCTCGGCCTGAATCGGGGAGATCTGGGGATCCGGGGCTGAACTTGCGGCTGTAGGTAGGGCAAGTAGACCAGGGATTTGTATTGCTCATGGATGTAGCAAACTGGGACCCCCAATTGGCTGCCCACCACGGCCATGATCATGGCTTGGGCTTTTTAAACCCGCCGGCGGCGGCAAAGGTGACGATCCCCCTGGCGCTCTCTGCCAACTGTTTCAACAGCTCGGCCATCCGCTCCAGTGAGGATCCCTCTAGCTCGTAGTTGATGCCGGGAAGGGGAACCAAAGAGACCTGCTGCTGACCCAGCTCTTGCTCAAAAAAGAGCTTCAAAATCTGGGCACACTCCAATCCGTCGGGGGTTTCTGAGTGCAGCAAAATCAAGGCATCATTCGAGGTGGGATCCAGCCGCAAGTAGGTGTTGGTTAAGGACTCCGTCCCGCTGGCGCGATCGGCGCTGATCAATTCCAGGTCTGCTTCTTTCATCCAGGCCAGAGCACGCTGGGGATCCCCAATGGTTTTTTGTCCCAGCCAGGGGCGCTGCGGCTCTAGGTTCTTGTCGGGATTGGTGAGCAAGGAAGTGCCCACCGTCATGATGATGGTCTGCATGGATGGCTGGTTAACTCAAACTTTTCGAGGGCTCTGTTCCGCTTTGTGCTCAGAGCAGCTTGGCCTTGCGGATTCTGCCATCTTCCTTTAGATCCAGAACTTCCACCTGCACCTCTTGCCCCACCGAGAGGGATCCCGCCCGTCTGGGCTCCTTCCGGGTGAGCTTGGTGTCTGTGTCCAGAATCTGGAAGGTGACTTCGTTGCCCTTGATGTTGGTGATGGTGGCCTTCAGCTTTTGCCCGGTCTGGAAGCGGGCTTTGCGGGCCTGATGCTGGGCCTGGTCTTGTTGGTGTTGATGGTTTTGTTGTTGTCTGTCGTCCTGGGATTTGTTTCCCGCCCCTTGGGGAACGGAGTCCTTGCGACCGGAGTTGTCGTTGGGTCGGGATCCCTGAGGCGGCGGAATCTCGCCAATGGGCATTCCCCCATCTTTGTAGTAGCGGGCCAGCCGGGCTGCCCAGCCCAGGATCTGCAGCATCTCTGCCGGCCTGTCTTGCAGAGGTTGCAAGTACCTTTTGCAGGTTTCGTCAATAAGCTGATAGTATCTTCTGGTTTGTTGGGTACGGCATAGGCCAGTTTCCCGCACCAGCTCGCCGGTGAATCGGAAAAAGCGGGATCCCGCGTCGGGGTGGTGGGCGACCGAGCGCAGATAGGCGATGCACTTGCTCAACTCGTTGACATCCACCCTTTCTTTGGCCAAGGTCATGGCGATGCCGTGGGCGAGATCCCAAGATTGGGGGCTGAGATCGACAGAGTCTGACAGCATAGGGGAACCCTCAATACACGCCGGGGGGCGGCTCGCGCAGAGCAGTGGGACTTAGGATGGCGGCCAGTTGTCTGAGTTGTTCGGGCAAGATGTAGCCTTGGGCAGCTTGAATTTGCTCTTGCACAAAGGCTTGGAGGCGTTCTCCTTCCAGAGTATCGGCTTCTGCAGGATCATAGCGGCTGTAGCGATCTTTTAGGTTGCCGGGCCGCTCGATCTTGTCGAGGGTGACCTGCAGGGATCCCAGGCCCACGGGCTTACCGCCCCCCACCTTCAGCAGCATGGGATGGTTGGGATCCTGCCCCAAAACCGTGAGCAAGGTGCCCAGCTCGGCAGGGGTGAGGTTTTTGAAGTGGATTTGGGTTTTGAAAACTGTGTTTTGTATCGCTTGCTGGGTGGGCGTTCCCCTTGAACTGTCCTGCAACGCGTTTCTGTGGGTGTAGTAGAACTTGCGCCCGATGACTCTGCCGTTTTCCTTCTGAAAATAAGCTTTGCACTGATCCGGGCGTGGACGGTACAGGGGGGGCAGGGATCCGCCGCCGGATCCGGCACTGGTGGCAATGGCATCCCTGAACTCCACCAATCCCTGCCAGTTCAGGGCACCGAAAACGCGGCTGGCCGGACAAAGCTGCTGCTTGTTGCGGCAGGGGTGCCGCTCCGGGGGGATCCGATTTCGGTACTGGCTCGTCATCACCGCAAGGGTGCTGTTGGTGATCGCCTCATACATGGCCCGGATGGCCCCCTTGAGGGAGCTGCCCTGGATTTTGAGCCTTCCGTTGGGAGTGGTGGTCATGGTTTTGAGCACCGGGATCCCTTTCACCCCGACATCGCTGCCCAAGGCCAAGTGGCCGGTGGAGATGTGGACGGCAGTCTGCACCGTTAGGGTGAGGAAGAGGGTGCCGTGCAACCTATCGGGATGGAACTGGGCGTGGCCGGCGGGCCGCTCCAGCGTGGGGCGCTGGGTGGGAAACGGGATCAGCTCGTAGGGTTTGGGAAACACGGTTGGTTTGCCTCCAACTCGACTGCTGTTGCCGGCAGACGATCTTGCAGATGCGGCCTGGTTGGGCAATGGGCGAGGGCCTTGGGGGGTCATGGTCACCTCGGAATCAGGGCAATAAAGTGAACGCGGGCAGTTCGCTCATCTCGGAAGTAGCGCTGGCCCACCTTGAGATCTTGGGGATGGCTGAGGGGCTTGGGAAAGCGGGTTTCTCGATTTTGGGATCCGTACAGGTCGGCTGCGTGATCCTCCCACCGCCACTCTCCCGGCAGAGGGATAAAGGAGTCCGGGGGAGCTTGGATCCCCAGATACAGCAGATCCCAGCCGTGGGGGGTGCTTTTCCAGCGCAGTTCCCCTTGTTGGGAGAAAACTTGCCCCTCTGGACAGACGGGATCCGCCGGGATCCCCACCTGAATGCCGCTGACTCGATGGGGCCAGCACAGAAAGGAGTAGATTTTTTCAGAAGTGGAAAAACAAGCCGAGAGCACTTGGGAAAGCGAGGACTCTGCCCCATCTTGAATCTTGAGGGAGGCGACGTAGGCTGGTTTCATACGGCTTTGGCCTCCGCTTGCAGGAGTTTGGCCCAACTGTTTACGGCGGTGGCGAGCAGATGTTCCACCTTGGCCTCAGACGTCTGATCCCAGGTCAGCCGCGCCCCAAATCCCAAAGGCATTGGCTCCGCTCCCACCGGCACCGCTTGGCAATCGGGTTTGGGGAAGCCGTATTTGCCTGCCTCTTCGGGGGTTAAAAATTCGCCCGCCCCCAACAGGGATCCCTGTGGCCAGGTCAGGGGGGATCCCAGCAGTCGAATCTGCTTGTTTGCCTCATCCACCAGGCAGCCCGGATAGTCCACCACCGCCCACTCGTACTCAACCCGAACGGTGCCCATGCCGCGGGACTTGGCAAAGCCGATGCCAAACCAGCCTTCATCCAGATCCCGCAACGCCAGTCCCAGCAGACCCAGTTGGGCCAGGGTAAAGTTTTTCAGGTGGATCTTGGTTTGAAAGGATCCCTCTACGCACACTTGATAGCTGAACGGCCCCACCGCCACTGAGCCGAAGACGCGGTCGATGGCCACCCCATTACGTTCCTCCAGGCGCAGAGGGGTTCCCGGCTTGGGATAGGCATCTTCGATGCGGACCCGGCTGGCGATGGCTGTGTTGCCGAACATCTGATCCGTAAAGGAAGAAAGGGCGTAAACCTGGTGGGGCTCTTCAATTTTTTCCAGCCATTGATTGGCCTTTTGGTCGAGGGGATCGCTGGCCCAGAGTTTGAAGCCTCCCCCCTCAGGACGTCTGTCGCTGCCCACCGTTCGGACGATGCGCTCCGCATGGGCGCGAATTGCCCCTTTGAGGGAGCTGCCGGGAAAATAGACCGTTCGCCCGCCGCCGTGATAGGTTTCGACGAACTCCATATCCGGCTTCGTCGGGTCAGCCCCTTCTTTGCCCGCCTTGATGAGAACAGGGCCATCGGGCTTGAGGGTGAGGCAGAGGGTGCAATGGTTAACGTAGCGTTTGTGCATAGCCTGGGATCCTTCACACCAGAACAGGAGCTTTTGGTTGAGGGGCTTGGGGCGGCAAGCAGTCTGTCCAGTTTGTCAACCGATAGGGGTGGAAAACGCTGACCGTATCGCCAACCGTTGCAGAGTCCATGAAGACCATCGGGATCCCTCCTGACATGAAATAGGGCTAGCGGCGGGGGCCGACCGATTGCCGTTGAGAGGCCGTTGTTAATTTGGCAACCAGGGCTTCCACCCAGTCTTGGCGCAAAGCGGCAGCCTGCTCCGGGCTGAGCGGCTGTCGGGATCCGGCCACCAGCTCTTGAAGGTAGGCCAGCAGCCGTCTTGGATCCCCTTCCGAGTCGAACCAATAGATTGCCGAGATCTGCAGGCGGACAACCCCCAAGCCACGGGAGCGCCCCCCTCCCAGGGGGATCTGTTCCGTTTCCAATTGGTGCAAGCCAATGGCCAAGAGGCCCAGTTCCCATTCCTCGGCATTTTCGACGACGGCATGAAACCGGAAGGGGGTTCTGGCAGGCACCACTTGCAAGTCGTACAGCTTGCCATCTGCCGCCGTTTCCGTATCCCGATCGATGGCCACGCCATCCCGCTCTTGGTACTGGCCAAACCAGGCTTCCGGCACCACGGGCAAATCTCGGATCTGCACCTTGCCGGCCAACCAAGGGGATCCAAACACCTGCGAGACCCAGTCGGTGGCCTCAATGAGCTTTTGAGTCAGAGCCGCATCGTCCCCTTTGTAGTCATTTTTAATTTGGTTGATGATCTGAAATTGCTCGCTGCTGGTCAATTCGCCGGGATCCCTGGCCAGCTCTGGGTTGATGCCCCGCAAGAAACTTTCCAGGCGAGAGCGCATCGCCCCCTTCAAACTGGAGCCGGGAATGAGCGGACGGCCCAGCGCATCCTTGAGAAACGGCAAATCCGAGCCGATGGGTTCGGTGGAGCGGCCCACCCCGATGTGCAGAGCGGTCACGGTGGTGAGGGTGCCGGTGATTTCCAAGCGGTTTTTGAAAACGTCGAACATTGTTCCCTCAAATGGCTGCTCAAGTTAAGGCTTGTACTGCAGAGGTTTGCCATTCCCGAAGCGAGACGGAGCCCTTGATAAAACTCAAGAGGATCCCTAGGATCTGAGCAATTTCTGAGATAAAGTACTCCCTGTCATCGATAAAGAGTTGGTCACCCTCGAGTTTTGCAAATCGCCAGTTGGTTCCTGAGGTTACTGCTCCATAGACACTGTCTACTTGAGAATTGGAGTTCTTGTTAAAGACCTGTGCCCCCACCATACCGGCAACGCACTGGCCCAGACCCCCGATCAAGTCTTCTTTTTTGGCCTCAACGATAATCACCACCGGATCTTGAATGTAGAGTTGGAGAGGGGATAGGCAAATGATGTAGTCGCATAGGCCCACCAACCCCCTCTCGGGATCCACGTTGAATTCCTTGCCGGAAAACAGCGAGATTTGATCCCGACATAGGTACTTCACCTCTCCCAGCACAGGGGCGATGATAAACTCGGAGCGGGCTTTTTCGCTGTTGACCGAGGTGGCCAAGCCGAGATAGCGATCTAGGGTTATTTTCAAGTAATCGGAGCACTCAGTCGGTGGAACCTCTGCAAACAGGCCATGGATGATTCTTGACCTGAGCTGAAAGGTCGAAATGGCTCTCTCAAGGGTAAAACTGCTGTAGGTCACGGTCTAGGATCCTCCTCCCTCTCGCTTGTACTTGAGGTAGCGGGCCCCATAGCCCAGGTAGCGCCGAATCAAGTCAATTTTGATCTCGTTGACTTTGGGGGATGCTCTTTCAATTCCGGCTTCCCTGGCGATGGCTATAGCCCTTTGATGAATCCAGTTGTCGATGTCTTTGATGATGGCTTCTGCCAAAGAGTCTTTGCCCCGCCCCCACTTGTCATCGCGCCCCACCTGGTAGCGCAAAAAGTTCTTGATCACCTCTGAGCTTTCGGTGGAAGCTGCCACGTGCAATAGGTTGCGATATTGGGCCTCTTCCAATCTGTTGAGACCTCTGAAGTTATCCAAGGCGGCTTGAATTCTGGCGACCAGATCATCTTCGGCCAGCCGGATTTGCCGTTGGATCTTGAGCTCTTGTTCCGATGTGATCTCGCTGGTGGCGAAGGTCATAGCGGGTTCTCCCAGAAATGATGATGGAACGGACTGCAAACTTCGATTTGGCCGAATCCTTCAGCAGTGCGTTCGCCAATCCCCCAGTATTCCATCTCCGCCAAAATCGGGATCCAACGCTCCAGTTGCGTGGTGCTCAGCAGAAAGACGCTGCCCTGCGTGGTTACCAATTCTACATCTTTGAACAGACCCCAGGCAGCGTTCCAGCCGGAGACATAGGCGTAGCTGCTGAAGGCCAGCTCCAAAGCCAGGGATCCATCTTCGCAGTTGGCCTCTTCCTGGAGCATCTGGGGGGTGAGCACGGTGGTGCGTTGCCAGCGCTCTTTGAGAATGGCCCCTGACTGCAGCCCAATGGAGAAATACTGCCGCTCCGGCGGAAGGGGCTGCCAGGGATCCCCGAACACCTGCCATTGTTGCCAGCGCTGCCGCAGCTTTTGGTTGAAGGCTTCCACCCGCTGGGCCAGGGAAGGCCGGGGAGCAGCCAGACGCCGAGCCGTGACGTTGACCCGGCCCAATCCCCGCGACACCCCTCCTCCCAAGCGCAGCAGGTGGGCGTGGGCGTTGAGGTAGCGGGTGAGGGTCTCGGCCAGCTCGGGATCCCGCAGGTAGATGTAGCCGCTGAAAAGGGAGCGCTCCAGATGCCCATTGGGGCGGGCTTTGCCCTCGTTCATCACCTCTAGGCTGTAGAGGATTTGGTCGGCAGCAGTGGCGCGGCGACGGTTGATCCCCACCCGCGTGAGCAGGCGTTTGGACACAGCAGCTCGTTCGTAGCGGGGCCCCAGGTCAGACTCCTGCTGGCTGTAGAACCCCCCGAAGGGCTCCACTCTTCCCCCGGAACCGTCCGGCTCTGTGGGATCGAACGGGATCCCCAGCCGCTGTGAGCAGAAGCGATCCAGGAGCGTGTCGAACACCCCCGTTTTGCCCGCCTCTGAGCGGAAGCCGGGATTGTTTTTCGAGCTGAAGGCCGTGGCCGGCAAGACCTTGCTGCCGGATCCCGGATAGGCGTGGGTAAACACAGCAGGCCGAGCTGCCGTAAACAGGGCGGCCAAATCTCCTTCCAGCGCCTCGGCAGGGCGATGTTGGGTTTGGCTGAGCATGAGGTCGGCCAGAGCACCGCGAATCACGCTGCCGGGAATGTAATCCTGGGCCTCGCTGATGGAGCCGCCCGGCTTTTGCCGACCGATGGCCAAGGGAGACTGAGCCGTTAGGGTGAGTTGAATGGCTTCCATCAGCTCCCTCCCTGGGCTAAGAAAGCCCAATCGGCTGCGGTGGGCTGGAGAGCCTGCAGGGATCCAGGATCCCAGTGCAGCCAGCCCAAACCTGCGGATTTGCTGCCCCCCAGCGCGATCAGGTGGTGCAGGGCCGCCAACAGGAGAGTTTTGCCCCAGGAAGGGCAATCGGGCAAAAGCTGCAGGGATCCGGAAAAAGTCAGCTCAGCCGCGGGAGAGGTCTCAATGAGGTAGAGCCGCTGATCCTCGGCGGTGCGGCGGCGGCGGTTGAGGGTGACCCCAGGGCGAAGGGTTGGTTCCAGAGCTGCTGGCGGCACCTCGCAGACGAGATCCTCCACCCACAGGCGGGCAGGCAGGGCCGGATTGCCGAATATCTGGCAGACCAGACAATGGGATCCGGCGTAGCCCTCCACCTGGTATTCGGGGCGGTGGAAATTTCCTGCGCTGCCCTCCCGCTGCGGACACATGCGCTCTGGGTCGGGAGAGCGGCAAATGGCCCAGCCCAGGCCACGGGCCAGTTTCTCGCACTCGTGGCGCAGCCGCCCCTTCAGTTGGGAGCCGGGAATGATCAGCCTGCCAAAGGCATCTTTGAGCAGGGGCTTATCCGCCAGGGAGCCGCTGGAGCCGCCGGCTCCCACCGCCAGGGCAGAGGCGAGGGTGGCCCTCAAAGGGATAGAGGTGATCGTTCGCCCCGCTTGGGGCAGCTCTGCCAGTCTCACCATCACTCCACCTCCGCCAGAACGGGCCGACCCTCGGCCTGGGGCTGTTTTTGCACAAAGGCGTACAAATCCACCAGATCCCGCCAGATGGTTTCATAGGTTGGCGTTGACGAGGATACCTGTGGCTCAACATACATCCAGGGGGGAAGGTGGCCGTCGTTGGTTTTGGCCTTGCACCAGGTGCGCTCAAAAGCCTCCATCAGCGGCTGCCCCTTTTTGCCCAGGCGGCTGCGGAAATAGAGATAGTTGAGGGTGGCGGTGCGTTTGCCTTTTTCCAAGAAGCTGCGAATCTGATAAAGCTGGGAGCGAGGAAAATTGGCCTCCTGCAGGGCTTGTACCGTTCTCAGCAACCCGTGGATTTCCGGGACGGTATAGGGGCCGGCGTAGAGCTTGAGGGTGTGGCTGTTCTGGCGGATCTCCAGAGCTTCCCGACGAAAATCCTGGATGCTGGAGGCAACCAGGGCGACCGACTTCAACGAGAGAAAGTCGATGGTGGCCACAGAGCAGTCCTTGTCTTTGGGCTTCAGCTTTTTCGCGTAGCTCTTGGCGGATTTCAACAGTTGTTCGGTGAGCTTTTCGGCGTAGTAAATGGGGGTGTCTTCCGAGGCGATCAGCACCCCCACCGAGGCGGAGAGCCGACAGAGCTTCCGATCTGCCGCCGGGTAGCGGTGAGGCACCTTGCCGGAAGATTGAGCTGCATAGGTTGCCGAGGTGTCCAGCAGGAGCTGCTCAAACTGCTCACAGAAGGTGGCGGCAATTTCCAGGGCTTTGTGGGCAGGCACCACCACCAACACATCGTCTCCGCCGATGGTCAGGATCTCGAAGGGGTGGATCCACTCGCCGTTGCGGTCTCTGCCGGTTTCCGGATCTGGGGATAGGCCGTGCAGCCGATGGGCCTGCAGGTGCTGGGCGAGGGCGTGGTAAACGGCTTTTTCCGTTGCCTCGGAAACATCCCGGCTAAATTGTCGGTAGGCTTCTGGGGTTTGGATCTGCTGCACATAGCCCCCCATGTCGTTGCCATCGGCGTAAAGGTAAGCCACAAAGCCCTGGCTGCCCAGGCTGGCGTTGGCCACTTCCCGTAGAGATTGGGCCTCGCCGATCCCCTGGACAGATCCCTGATGGGGCTGCAAATAGCGCTCCCGGTAGGGCTCGCCGGCGGGAGAGTTGAGAAAGCGGGCAAATCGCGTTACCCAGCTTTCCACAAAGCCGGGATCCCAGGTGGGGAACTTGCGGAACCACCCTTGCTTGCCTGTTTCAATGCGCTTGGCCTGGCGACCCACCAGGGCTTTGCGAGCGGTGGCTTCCGAGAGCCAGGGCTGATCGACCAGGTCGGCTTTGGCGATGGCAGGGCGACGGTCGGTGCTGTCGCGGCGCAGGTAGGGATGGGTTTCAAAAAAGGCGGGATGGGCGCGGCTGGGGCGACCGGGATCCGGATTGCCGTTGCGGCGGTGGTTGAAGCGGGCGGCCAGGTAACCCACCAACTCGTTGAAACTTTTGCGGTCTTGAAATCTGGCTTCGCTGCCATCCCCAAAATAGGCTCTCACCAGGGGATGGGTTTTGTGTTGCGCCAGCCAATCCAGCCAGGGGGTGCGTTCGATGGGATCCCGCAACAGGCCGTAGCGCAGTTCCAGCAGCCGAAAGGCGGATCCCACGGCGCAGGCGTTAGCGGTGAGGGTTTCTTCGGTGTAGCGCCGCTCGATGGCCTCACAGAGATCGTCCACATGGGCCGCCGGGCAAAAGGCCAGGAGATTGCCCCCGGTGGAGTAGATGATGAGCTCCGGGATCAGGGCTTGCGCCAAAGCCGGGTAGTGCTGCTGCAGCCAAGGCCGGATCTGCTCGGCCACATAGGCCCTCAGCTCTGCTTGAGACTCTTTCCCCAAACCTTCCCATCCCAGGTAGGTTTGCTCGGGATCCCCGAAAAAGGCGGGCAGATCCACCAGGTTAATGCGATCCAACAAAGCGGAGGCCCCGCGGATTTCCGACAGCTTGGCCGACTCGAAGACATAGCTCTTGATCTTGGTGGCCCCCCCGTAAACCAAGCCGATGCGGGTTGTCTGCTGCCACAGCTCCGGGTAGCGGGATTGCAGCTCCGCCGGGGTTCTGGGAAAGGTCTTCGCCGCCATGCTCTCCTGAAATTGGCGCACCTGAGCCAAAATGGGCCGTAGCTCTTCTGGGATCCCGGCCTCGTTGTCGGCGCGAACGGCGGCCCGCATCTGCTGCAAGGTCTCCAGGGCAAACTGGGGATCCCGCTGTTCTCCCCACGCCAGGCACCAGGCCAAGGCAACAGGAACGGGAGAGGGAGCAGAAGTAGGGGTCATGAGCAGCACCTGCGAAATGCGAAAAAGGAAGACAAGTCTTGGACAGGGCTTCCATCGGCTGCGACGGACAGATCCCTAAAGGCTGGGGGCAATTGGCCTCGATTTTTAATCCTTCGCGGAAGACCAAAGCCCTTCAAAAAAGGGTTTGCCGGTTGGGTGGGTAACCAATCGAATCAAGCCGAGAGATGCCATTGAGGTTACCGATTGTTTCAGCCATATCCGATAAACGCTCTCGCCTCATGGTTTTCAGTCCTCTAGCTTGCTAGCAGTATAGATCGAGTGCGATGGGTTGCAGACGATTTCAAGGCTTTCTTCAGATTGTGAGATTTTTTCTGCCTGTACAACGGGCAATTCGAGAGTAAACCCAATAAGAAGGGATCCCTTCTAAAATTTTCTCAATGGAAAGTTGGGTTTTGTGTTGATTGTTGCTGTGGACTGGGAATGGGCTGTGCCTATGCTGAGTTTCTCAGAGCCATCTGCTGATAGAGAAGCGAACGGCAAGTGGCCGACGGGATCCGAGTTGGTGGGGATCACCTTGGAAGTTCAGGCTCCTCGGTCTTACCTGCTGGATCCCCACTATGCCAAAGGGCTGCACGCCTGGTTCTTGAGCCAGGTGCAAGAGACAGACCCGCAGCTATCGGCCTATTTGCACGATGGAGAATCGGAGAAACCTTTTACCCTCTCCCGGCTGATGGGGCCGTTCCGCGAGCAGGGGGGGCGACCGCTGATCCCGCCTCATCTCCCCTTCCGCTGGTGGATCACCGGCCTCAACCCGCCGGTGGTGGAGTGGCTGCGAGGGTGGTGCCAACGGCTGCCCACCTGGCTGGAATTGCGGGGATCCCCGCTGCAGATCCTGGGATGGCAGATCTCGATCCCCCCGCGCACCTATCGTCAACTGTTGGAGCAGCCTCTTTCCCCCCGCTCCTGGAGCCTTTCCTTCGTCTCGCCCACCAGCTTTCGCCACCGGGGCCACCATCTGCCGCTGCCGATCCCTCGCAACCTGTTCCACAGCTATCTGCGCCGTTGGAACGATTTTTCCGGTCTGCCCATCGAGGCGGAGCCTTTTCTGGATTGGGTGGATGGGGAAGTGATCATCCAGCGGCACCGTCTGGAATCGGTGAAAACCACCGCAGGTCGCCAGGGATCCGTGACGGGATTCATCGGCTGTGTGCAGTTGGCTGTCTCCTCCCGTGCGCCTGAGCTGTTGCAGCAGCAGCTCCAAGCCCTGATCCACCTTGCCCCCTACTGCGGCACCGGCCACAAAACCCCCTTTGGGCTAGGGCAAACCCGCCTGGGTTGGTTGGCCGAAGAGCTACCCGCCTCCCCTGTCCCTTCCCGGGAAGAGCAGGTGGCCCAGCGGATCGAGGAGCTGAGCGCCCTCTTTCTCAGCCAGCGGCAACGACAAGGGGGATCCCGCGCCGAAAAAACTGCTCAACTGTGGGCGACGATCCTGGCCCGCCGCGAAGGTGGAGAGAGCTTACAACAGATCGCCGCTGATTTGGAGATGCCCTACGAGACGGTGAAGACCTATGCCAAGCTGGCCCGCCGCTCTCTCCAGTCTGGATCCCAGGACTACTCGTCGAGCAGTCTTCCCTAGATGACTTGAGGTACTTTGTTGAGCCTGATACATTCACGCTGAACTCTCCTGAACATGGTTCAGGAAAGAAGCGATCGCATCCTGCCTATCTCTG
>NZ_JANSIG010000015.1:0-45472 GCF_047461975.1 Synechococcus sp. R55.3
GAAGGTGTCCGTCCGACTTGCATGTGTTAAGCATACCGCCAGCGTTCATCCTGAGCCAGGATCAAACTCTCCGTGTCGATGCAAGAGTTTGTCTTTGGACCCTCAACGTCTGTTGCCGGCTGCCTCAATAAGCATTGGGCTGACGTTGAGGAAGTTTGTAAGTGAAATGGAAACTTGACAGGGTTGAATGAGCAGCCACAGCACCCTCAGGGGGTCTGTTTTGCTGCTTGCCGGGCGATGGTTGACTGAACAGCTTACTTGTCAAGGTTCTGGGACGCCGGGGCTGGTGGCCTCATCAGCGCTTTACTACCCTATCCCCACCACCACCCCCACGTCAAGTCCTACTAACCTTTTTTTGGGAAGGCCGAAGGGATCCGGATCCACCGCTAGACTGTTGAAGTGAGCTTAGTTTGGGTCAGACGGGCTTATGGGGATTGTGATTGGGGCTGTTGCTCCTGACTTTAGCTTGCCTGCGGTGGGGAAAGGGATCCAAAAGGGAGCCCAGATTTCACTGGCTGCCTACCGGGGCAAGAGCAAGGTGTTGCTGGCCTTTTACCCGGCGGATTTTTCCCCGGTATGCACGAGCGAGATGCGTTGCTTTCGGGAGGATTGGGAAGCTTTCCGGGCCGCGGGCTGCGAGATCTTGGGGATCAGCAGCGATCCCCTCTCCAGGCACCAAGCCTTTGCCGAGCAGCTTAAGCTGGAGTTTCCTTTGCTGAGCGATGTGGACAGAACCGTGAGCCAGCAGTACGGGGTGGACAGCCTGCTGGGGACGCGGCGGGCCTATTTTTTGGTGGATAGCCAAGGGATCCTACGCTACCAGCATGTGGAGTGGCTGCCCTTGTTCAAGCGAGACAACCGGGAGCTGCTGGAGGCCGTGAGGGCGATTAGCTAAACGGGGGATCCTCTGGGGTGGGCCAGAGAACCTGTTGCGGCTGTCCGGTGTCCGGCAGGGAGAGGGGAGTGTGGCCAAGGAGCTCCAGAAGCCAGCTACGCTCAGGCGGGATCCAGTTGCCCTGGCGAGCCCCAATTCCCAAAATGAGCTGGCTATCTTGCTGCTGCAAGCGGAAGAAGGTGGTGGCCCAGGCTCCTGCTCGATGGGCGAGGGTTTCCCCGTCGTCTTCGTAGAGGGTGAAGCTGCCGTTGCCGGGGTAGAGTTTGAGGTGCGGTTGGTCACGGCGCAGGTGGGCGGTGGACGGGCAGGGGGGAGCTAAAGGCAGAACGGAGCCACCCCGCACAAACAGCGGCAGTTGTTCGAGAGGGGCAGGGACGAGAATGTAGCGGGGGCCGGTGTGGGCCTGACCTGTCCACCAATCAAACCAAGTGCCCTGGGGTAGGTAAACAGCGCGGCACCGCACGCCAGGCCGAACCACAGGGGCAGCTAGGAGGGCGGATCCCAGCATGGCTTGATCTGAGATCTCGTAGGTTTGCGGATCGTCGGGAAACTCGTAGAGAAGGGGGCGCAAGATGGGGGATCCGGTTTGGCTGGACTCCCAAAAGAGGCTGTAGAGGTAGGGCAGCAGCTGGTAACGCAACTGAATGGCCTGCCGGCAGATGGTTTCCACTTCGAGGCCAAAGCTCCAGGGCTCGTGGGGGCGGGTGCCCAGGGCGCTGTGGCCGCGCATGAGGGGGTAAAGAATTCCCATTTGCATCCAACGGGCAAACAGCTCGGGAGTGGCATTGCCACCGAAGCCGCCGATGTCCGCGCCGACAAAGCTAACTCCCGACAGGCCCAGGTTTAGGAGCATGGGCAGGGACATCTCCAGGTGTTCCCAGGAGGATTGGTTGTCGCCTGTCCAGACGGCAGCCCAGCGCTGGATCCCAGCAAAGCCGGAGCGAGTCAGCACGAAGGGGCGCCGGTTGGGGTTGAGCTGTTCCAAGCCTTCACGGGAAGCGCGTGTCATCAGCAGGCCGTACAGGTTGTGAACTTCGGCGTGGGTGGTGGGTTCGTCGGGTGGGCCTTGGGGGGCATCGAGGGGGATATCGACGATCTGGCCGCCGTCTCCAAAGGGGCGGTCGTTGAGGGCCGGCTCGTTCATGTCGTTCCAGATGCCATCCACACCGGCTTGGGTGAGAACCCGTTGCCAGGATCCCCACCACTGCCGCACTCCGGGGCGCAAGAAGTCGGGAAAGAGGACTTTGCCTGGCCAAACGTAGCCATGGAAGAGGTGGCCGTCGGCGCGGCGGATAAAGAAATCCTGGGCCAAGCCCTCGTCGAAGACGGCGTAGTCGGCTTCGGGCTCGAACTTGACGCCGGGATCCACAATGGCTACCACCCGGAAGCCAGCCTCGTGGAGTTGGGCCATGAGCCGGGCCGGTTCGGGGAAGCGGCGGGGATCCCAGGTGAAGACGCGGTAGCCGCGCATGTAGTCGATATCCAAGTAAATGACGTCGCAGGGGATCTGCCGCTGGCGAAATTGCTGCGCAACGGTTTGAACCTGGGCGGCGCTGGCGTAGCTCCAGCGGCACTGTTGGTAGCCCAAGGCCCAGAGGGGAGGAAGGGGAGGCCGCCCAGTGAGTTGGGTGTAGGTCTCGAGCACCAAGGCCGGGGTGGGGCCGTAGATCAGGTAGTAATCCAGCTCGGGGGCGCGCACCTCGATGGCCCACTGCTCGGGATCGATCTGGCCCAGGTCGAACTGGCTCCAGTGGGTGCAGTGCAGGAAGAGCCCGTAGCAGAGGTTGGGGCGAAGAAACAGGGCGAAGGGAATGGCCTGGTAGAGATTGTCGCTGTGGGCGTCGTAGTTCCAGCAGTCGCGAGTCCAGTGGCTGTAGCGCCGACCCCGTTTGTTGAGTAGCCCCGCCCGTTCCCCCAGGCCGTAGATGTGCTCGGCAGGGTGGAGGTGTTTGCAGAGGCGGATCCCGTCGGATCCCCAGGTAAGGCCGAAAGGGACATCGGCGCAGAACTCTTGCCCTTGAGAATCTTGAAAACTAAACCGGATGGGATCCCGGTCGATGCGGACTTGCACCAGCGAGGTGGACAGGTGGACTTGGGCAGGGCTTTCCTGCAGTTGAAAGGAAGTCGGGGGCCACTCTTCGTCGGCTAGGGCAACATCCCAAGAACGGCGGGGCAAAAAGTCTCCGCTGGGGCCATTTGCGCTAGCGGGACGGAGTCCGAAGCGCAGCCGAAACAGGCGGGGGGTGAGGATCTGCACAGACCAGCAGCCCTGGGCACAGATGAGGTGGATCCCGCGAGAGTGAGCCTGGAGCTGTTGCAGGGATCCACAAGTTTGCCTTTGGGGTGGGCGGGCGGGGAATTGGCCATTCGCGTCAGCGGGACGGAGTCCCAAGATCTCGCCAGGTTCCAGCATGGTTTGGAGACAGATCGCCGCCCTCAAGGCTAACCTAAGGCCGGGAGGGAACAGCGGGTTGCCCACGCTTGTCCGTAGCGGGTTCTGCCCTCATCGGTACCCCTCTCCAGAAGAGCAGCGGCAATAATCGGTTAGCTCAGATCCCAGAATCCATCGCGAAAACGAGGCGGCAATGGCCATGAGGATCCCGGCGATCAAGCTTCTCTCCTCACTGCTGCTTTTTGGGGGGGTGTCCGTCCCCGCTGTCGTGGCGGCCTACCCGGTCAGCCCGGAGATGGTGATGACCCTGCAACAGGGGGATCATGCCCAAGCCTTGCCCAGGGCCAGAACGGAGCAAGCGTTTCGGGTGGTTACTTTGGCCCAGGGTTTGGAGCACCCTTGGGGGATGGCCTTTTTGCCGGATGGAACTCTCTTGGTTACCGAACGCCCAGGGCGGCTGCGCCGAGTTACCCCCCAGGGATTGGATCCCCAGCCAATAGCCGGTGTGCCCGAGGTGTTTGCCCAGGGGCAGGGGGGCCTGCTGGACATCGCCTTGCACCCCAACCATGCAGAGAACGGCTGGATTTATCTGTCTTATGCAGCGCCTGGGCCCGGTGGGGGAGGCACGCGGGTGGCGCGAGCCCGTCTGGGGGAAGGGGGCCTACAGGATCTGGAAGTGATTTTTGATATGGAGCGCAAAACCCCTGCCCGGCAGCACTTTGGCTCCCGTTTGGTCTTTGACGAAGAAGGATTCCTCTACATCAGCACCGGAGACCGGGGAGAACGGGATCGAGCCCAAGATTTGGGGGATTCTGCCGGTAAAGTGTTGCGCATTACGGATGCGGGCGGGATCCCGGCGGACAACCCATTTGTCGGCCAAGCAGGGGCTTTGCCGGAAACTTTTACCTATGGCCACCGCAACATTCAGGGAATGGCCCGCCACCCTGAAACAGGGGCAATTTGGTCCCATGAACATGGGCCGCAGGGTGGGGACGAGATCAACATCTTGGCCCCCGGCGTCAACTACGGCTGGCCCCTAATCACCCACGGTCGAGAATATACGGGAGAACCCGTCGGCCAAGGACTGGCGGCAGCTCCCGGCTTGGCTTCCCCTCTGCTGCACTGGACGCCCTCTATCGCTTCTTCTGGCATGACTTTCTACACGGGAGAGGCTTTCCCAGAATGGCGGGGCAACCTGTTTGTGGGGGCGCTGGCCGGGCAACACTTGGCCCGTCTGGTACTGGATGGAGAGCGCGTGGTGGCAGAAGAGCGTCTCTTAGAGGGGGCGGTGGGCCGCATTCGCGATGTGCGGCAGGGGCCGGATGGACTCCTTTACCTGTTGACGGACGCCCCGAATGGATCCCTGCTGCGCCTGGAGCCAGCACCCTGAAGGCATCGGCTTAGGAGATGACGGAAACTATCCTGCTCCCGCTGGGCAGCTCTTTGGCGGGACAGGGACTTTCCCCAGAGTAGGGCCTGGGAACTCAAAAGCTGAGGCTCTCCCAGGAGACGTTAATGTCTTCCAAGAGCAGCGACTTGTTGTAAATCTGCAGGATGATCAACAGGAAGACGGCAAATAGGGCCATGAAGACCGCCATCAGGGGCGTGGTGCCCCAGCCGGGAGCCACTTTACCGTATTCCGAGTTGAGGGGACGCAGCAGATCGCCCAGTCTGGTACGAATGGCCATAGGTTCTCGCAGTAAGTTAGGAACAGAACACATTGATGAAGTCGAAGATGACCAACCCGGGCGGTGGATCCTTGGTGCTCGGCACCGCCCAGACAGCCACCCCATTAAAATCACGCTATCAGAATCTGGCCAACCCCTTTTGCCTTGAGCAATGAATTGTAAACTTGTGTAATACTGTAGTCGAACGCTCTCAGGATCTGAGGACTCAGACTTAGATATGGAACCCACCTTTTCCCTAATTGTGGCGATTGCGGCAGTCACCATCTGCATCACCGCGTTTGCCATCTACACGGCCTTTGGCCCCCCTTCCAAGGACTTGCAGGATCCCTACGAGATGCACGAGGATTAAAGCTTGTCGTTGGGATATCTGGGTAAATGTCTGCTCGGCTGATCCCCCATCTCTCTTTTCACAAGTACCAGGGTTTGGGGAACGATTTTATCCTGGTGGACAACCGCCGGCAGTCTCAGCCCTGCTTGAGCCCGGAAGAGGCCGTCGCCCTTTGCGATCGCCGCTTTGGGGTAGGAGCCGATGGAGTTATTTTCCTGCTGCCAGGGCAGGAGGGGGCGGACTTTAGCATGCGCCTCTTCAACAGCGATGGTTCCGAGGCGGAGATGTGCGGCAATGGGATCCGCTGTTTGGCCCGCTTTCTGCAGGACTTGGGGATCCCAGGTCGGGATGGCGCCTACCAGATCCACACCTTGGCGGGGCGAATCGTGCCGCAGGTGCGGGCAGATGGGCTGGTCACAGTGGACATGGGGATCCCTCGCCTTTTGGCCAAGCAGATCCCCACCACCTTGGTCGAACCGGATGAGAAGGTCATTCGGCAGCCGCTTGCAGTGGCCGGGCGAGAGTGGCGGGTGACGGCGGTGAGCATGGGCAACCCCCATTGTGTGGTCTTCCTGGAAGAAGAGGGATCCCTGGAGGAGCTGGACTTGGCAGCTGTGGGCCCCCTGTTTGAGCATCATCCGGCCTTTCCTGAGCGCACCAACACCGAATTTGTGCAGGTGCTCAGCCCGACTCGTCTGCGCCTACGGGTTTGGGAACGGGGAGCAGGGGCAACGCTGGCCTGTGGGACGGGTGCCTGTGCCACTTTGGTGGCTGCTGTCTTGGAAGAGCGGGCAGAACCGCAAGCTACGGTGGAACTGCCGGGAGGAAATCTGGAAATTCGCTGGGATCCGAGCACACAGCACGTGTGGATGACCGGCCCTGCCCTACACGTCTTCAGCGGCACCACTGCCGGTTGAGAACTAGGCTCCCAGACCCAACAGGAGGATGGCCAGGAGGCCGAGGATCCCATAGGCAACGCTCCAGCCCTGCCGCCAGATCAGCGCCACTGCCAGGCCCAATAAGACCAAGCCCAAGCCCAGGCCAAGGCGGAGAAATAGAGGGTGTACAAACTGGCTGAGGGAGCGTTTGAGCCAGGGGAAGATCACCCCCAAGGCGAAGGCCAGTCCTACGGGGATCCAATCGATCCAACCTGTCTGCTCCCAGCCCCCCAACAGGTAAAGGCCGCCCAGACAGATGCCCAAGCAGAAAAACAGCACCCGCATACCGGGATAGTCTTGTCGGTAGCTGGAAGCCAGATTCCGGGGCTCTTTGGGGTGGGCCAAGACCAATGGCTCTACGGCAAAACTTTCGCTCCACTCCGGCGCTTCTTCGGTTTGTCCGCGGCACCAAAGGTAAACGTTGACCTTGCGCAACCCCTGCAGCAGAGAGGCCTCCACTGCATTGCGCACCACCTCCATCACCTGCAGGGTATCCACCACATCGCCTGGCAGCCGTTCCAGCAGCACGTTGAGAACAGGCCCCTTCAGCTCGGCTCGGCCAAACAGCCGCAAGTCGGCAAGCTTGTAATCGAGGATTTGGTTCAAGATTTTGAGCTGGCGGCGCATGGGATCCCGCGAACAGAGAGCCGTCGTTCGACCGGTTGACTCAAAGCTTCAACATGACCGGTATGACCAGTTTAATGGCTTGGGCCAGAGCAGCAGAGGAGAGGCGTTGCCGGTGTGAAAGGGAAGTGGGACTATCCCATGAGGGTGCGAATGCACCGGCGAATGCTGAGGTTGGATTGCTCCAAGTCGGCAAATCCGCTCAGAAGAGTTCCCTGGCCGTCCAACAGCAACAAAACAGCCTGGCGGCGAAAATTGATCCCAGGCAAAGCTGCAGCGGCTATTTCTTGCAGCTTCTGGATGGTTGCTCCCTCAAAATCGACAGAGACGTACACAAATGGAGAAACCAAACGAGGATCCGTCGGCACGCTCTCTCGGATGACCTGCAAAACCAAATTTCGCACCAACAGCAGCCCCCTACCATCTACCAGCACAATCTGTCGCAGTCGGGGGTTTCGCCCGAACTCCAGGGCCAAACTTTTGGAGAGGGCTTCCGATTGCGAGCGGGTTTGGCTGTTGGTCAGGATCAGCGCTTGAATGCCGTCGTACCGACTTAAGTCAAGCTGCCCTCCGAAAACGCTCTCCACTTTGAAAGCCAGAGATTCATCACGGTTACCATTGCTGGGGCAGTTGCCGGCTTGAACGGGATCGAACGCGCCCGCCAAAAGCAGGACAAGGGTGACAAACCCCGAAGCGACAAGTCTCTTTGGCAAGCAAAGCCAGCAGCGGTTAGCCGGGGCACAGCAGCAGGACAGCACTCGGTTCATGGCGGGGAGTTCTGGAGCGGGCCGGCCAAATCTTAACCGATCTTCATCTTTGGCGTTCCAAAATGACCTCTCGGCTTCTCATCCCCATTGGGTTGGTGCCCATAATGGAAGGCAGTTTCTGGTTTGCTGGCCATGACTCACGCCTCTTTGCTGGATGCCCTCAACCCTTCTCAGCGCCAAGCGGTGCAACATTTTTGTGGCCCGTTGCTGGTGGTTGCCGGGGCAGGTTCCGGCAAGACACGCGCCCTCACCCACCGCATTGCCTACCTGGTTCGCCACTATCGGGTGGATCCAGGAGAAATTTTGGCCGTGACCTTCACCAACAAGGCCGCCCGTGAGATGAAAGAGCGCATTGAGCAGCTCTTTGCCGAACAAGAAGCTCAAGAACAATTTGGGATCCCCTTAGAGGAATTGGAGCCGGCCCAGGCAACGCGACTAAAATCTGCTGTTTACCACCGCTGGATTAAGCCTCTTTGGATTGGCACGTTCCACAGCTTATTTGCCCAGATCCTGCGCATAGATATTGAAAAATATCAGGATCCCAAGGGGCGAAAGTGGACTCGCAACTTCTCGATTTTCGATGAATCAGATGCCCAATCCCTGGTGAAGGAGATTGTAACCAAGCAACTGAACTTGGATGAGCGCAAGTTTGACCCAAGGTCGGTACGCTACGCCATTAGCAATGCCAAAAACCAAGGTTGGACTCCTGCCGACCTGGAGCGCAATCAGCCCAACTTCCGTGGCCGTACCATTGCCCAAGTTTACGAAATCTATGAAGACCAACTGGCAGCCAACAATGCTCTGGACTTTGATAACTTGATTTGGATACCAGTGCAGCTTTTTCGACAAAACGAGCAGGTGTTGGCTTACTGGCACCAACGATTTCGACACATTTTGGTGGATGAATACCAAGACACCAACCGCACTCAGTATGAGTTGATTCGTCTGTTGGCCACCAACGGCGAGACCTGCAGATCTCGGTTGGATTGGAGAAACCGATCGATCTTTGTGGTGGGAGATGCCGATCAAAGCATCTATCGGTTTCGCGGGGCAGATTTTACCATTTTGCTGGAGTTTCAAGAGACCTTTGGAGATGGTCTCCCGGATGATGATACCCGCACCATGATCAAGCTGGAGGAGAACTATCGCTCTACAGCTACCATTCTGCAGGCGGCCAACGCCCTCATCGAGAAAAATACAGAGCGCATTGATAAAGTTCTCAGGCCAACCCGTCAGCAAGGAAGTCCGATTTTCCTTCATCAGGCGGATGACGAGATTGCAGAGGCCGAGTTTGTCGTCAATACCATCCGACGATTACACGGCCAAAATGCCAATGCTTTTTCCTGGGGAGATTTTGCCATTCTCTACCGCACCAACGCTCAATCCCGTCCTTTTGAAGAGGTCTTGCTGCGGTGGGGGATCCCTTACACGGTGGTAGGCGGACTGCGATTTTACGATCGCAAAGAAATTAAGGATGTCCTGGCCTATTTGCGGGTTGTGGCCAACCCTGCCGACTCCTTTAGCCTGCTGCGAATTATTAACGTGCCGCGCCGTGGCATCGGCAAATCCACCCTGGACAAGCTGACCGAAGCGGCGGCGGCTCTCAACGTGCCTTTGTGGGCAATTCTCAGCGATGAAACCTCTGTAAGTAGCTTGGCGGGCCGTTCGGCTAAGCCTGTCATTCAGTTTGCTCAGTTGATTCAGCACTGGCATCGACAGGCTTCTCAAACCTCAGCCGCCACCCTTATCGAAGGGCTGCTAAGGGATTCCGGCTATTTGGAGGATCTCAAGGCACAGGGTACAGACGAAGCCGAAGAAAGAGCGGCCAACGTGATGGAACTTTACAATGCCGCCCGCCAATTCGAGGAAGAACAGGAGGATCCCAGCCTTGAGGCTTTTTTGAGCAATGTGTCTTTGGCTTCCGACTTGGACAACCTTCAGGAAGGCGCTGAGAAAGTTTCGCTAATGACGTTGCACTCTTCCAAAGGTTTGGAGTTTCCTGTTGTGTTCTTGGTGGGGGTAGAGCAGGGTCTGTTTCCCAATTTCCGGGCTTTGGAAGATCCCGCTGCCTTGGAAGAAGAACGACGCCTTTGCTATGTGGGCATTACCCGTGCCCGTGAGCAGTTGTATATCAGCCACGCCAGGGAAAGGATGCTCTACGGCAACCGAGAACCGGCCATTCCTTCCGTATTTTTAAGTGAGCTACCTCAAGAGTTGATCGAGTCCGACAGGCGCGGAGCCCCTTCTCGACAGCTTTCCCACGGCAGTGGGCTGCCCCTTGCAACGGCACACAAGGCCAAGCCCAATCCCGGCCAAGGCCGTTCAGAACAGTGGGCGATTGGCGATCGCTTGCAACATCCCCAATTTGGACAAGGCCAGATTACCCATGTGTTCGGCAGCGGTGAACGGGTCACGATTGCGGTGAGGTTTCCCGGTATTGGGCAACAGAAAATCCTGGATCCCCGTATTGCTCCCATTCAAAAGCTCAGCTAAGCGGCTGAACTCGGAAGGAACCCAGTGATGAAGAGAGATAAGGGGAAGTGGTGTAGAAGTCTGTAGCTCATTCGAGATTGCCTTTGCAGGAACCTCTTGTGCTGGTGAAAGGCTCTCTGGAGAATGGGTTGGCAGGGATCCCTTTTATCGTGTAGAACTGTGAAGGTCTGCCAGAGTAAAGCCCCTGAAAGGTTCACGAGTTCACCGTCTGGGTTTGAACCATTTCGCTAGGTGGGCAGTCCAAACCGACAAGTCGTTCTCTTGTGCCTGTGAGCCGGGTTTACTCTCCCCAATGGCAGCTTCCTCACGCCTGCACACTCAGCCTAGTGCTGTTTTTGGGTGTTCCTAGCTCTGTCGTCTATGCCCAGATGTTTTGGGCCCAGCGTCCAGCAGGGATGGGAGCACCGCGTCCTGTCTCGGTAGATGTGACCAGAGCCCAGGTGGGATCCCTGGGGGCCGACTTGCGTTACACCGGCACTACCCAGCCCCTGCGGCAAGCCACGCTGCGAACCCGTACCGAAGGATTGCTCTTGGAGTTATCGGTGGAGGTCGGGGATCCCGTCCAAGAGGGGCAACTGCTGGGCCAACTGGATCCCACGCTGCTGCAGGCTGCTCTTCTCCAGGCCCAGGCCCAACTGGCAGCGCAAGAATCTCAGGTGGCACAGGCACAAGCGCAGCTCAGCAATGCCCGCACCCAAGTGGAGCAGGCCCGTCTGAATCTTCTACAACAGGAAGCCGATGCCGAGCGCCTAGGACGGTTGGCACAGGAGGGAGCTGTTTCTGCCCAGCAGGCGGAGCAAGCTCGTACTGCGGCCCGCACCGCCGCCCAGGCTTTGCGCTCTGCGGAAGACCAGGTTCGCGTCCAAGAACAAGCCGTGATCGCCGCCCAACGCCAGGTGGAAGCGCAGAGATCTTTGGTGGCTCAGGCCCAAGAGCGCCTTTCCTACACACAGTTGCGAGCACCCCTAAGTGGGGTGGTGCTCTCCCGGCAGGCGGATCCGGGCAGCTTTTTGAACTCAGGGGCAGATGTACTGACGGTGGCCGATTTCAGCCAGGTGAGGGTGGAGTTTCCCCTCTCCGAGTTGGAGTTGTCGCGCGTACAGGTGGGCCAAGCCGTTCGGGTGGAATTGGACGCTTTTCCCGGCCAGAGCTTCGCCGGACAAATTGTCCGCATTTCCCCGGCTGCGGATCCCCAGGCCCGTCTGATCCCGGTTGAAGTGGTGATCGCCAATCCCAACGGACGCATTGGCAGTGGGCTGCTGGCGCGGGTGGCATTGACGGGGCCGGCGGCTCAACGGGTGATCGTTCCCGCAACAGCGATTCAGCAGAATGGGCCGGGTTCTGCTACGGTCTTTGTGGTGGAGCGGCAGGGAGAAGTAACGCGGGTGTTGGCCCGCCCGGTGCAATTGGGAGAACAGCGGGATGGACGGGTGGAAATTGTGTTGGGATTGGAGGCTGGCGAACCGTTTGTGGTGCGCAGCTCTGCTCCTCTCCAAGATGGGCAGGAAGTGCAGTTGAGTGTCATCTCCGAACGATTTTGATCTGAATACTCTGGATAGCAAGTTTCTGAATAGCAAGTTTGAATAGCAAGGAAGCCAAACCCATGACCCCAGCCAACAGTGGACTCAGCCTCAGCGGCCTGGCCATCCGCCGCCACATCGGCACCCTGATGCTGGCCTTGGCAGTGATCGTCATGGGCCTCTATTTCCTCACCCGCCTGCCGGTGGACTTGCTGCCCTCGATTGTCTATCCCCGTATTGGCGTGCGGGTGGAGCTGGCGGGAGTAACCCCAGAGGTGGCCGTTGAGGAGATCACCCGCCCTTTGGAAGACTCTCTTTCCACAGTGGAAGGGGTGGAACAGCTCTATTCCACCACCCGCGAAGGGCAGGTTCGGGTGGATCTCTTCTTTGCGCCAGGGGGGAACATCGACCAAGCCCTGAACGACACCACGGCAGCGGTGAACCGGGCCAGAGGGCGGCTGCCGGATGGGGTTTCGGCTCCCACGGTGTTCAAGTTTGACCCCTCCCAGTTGCCTGTTTACGAGTTTGCCCTGAGCGCGCCTGGGCTGACGGGCGTGGAGCTGCGCCGCTTTGCTGAAGCAGAGTTGGCCCGCGAGCTGGGAGTGGTGCCGGGGGTGGCTACGGTGGATGTGGCCGGGGGCACCCTTGAAGAGGTGCAGGTGGATCTGGACTTGGAGCGGCTGCAGGCCCTGGGGCTGGGCCTAGCGGATGTGCTCGGCCAACTGCAAGCCCGCAACCAGGATCTTGCCGGTGGTCGGATCCGCGGCGAGCTGTTGGAGCCTTTGACGCGCACAATGGGCCGGTTCCGCAGCCTAGAAGACATTCAAGCGTTGCGCTTCAACACCCCCAGCGGAGGAACGGTGCACCTGCGCGATTTTGCCACGGTGGCTGTTCGCCCTGCCGCCGAAGGGGTGCGGGTAACCTTGAATGGAAAGCCGGCGGTGCGCCTGAGCATTCAAAAGCAGCCCGATGCCAATACCATCCGCGTGGTGGACGGGATCCGTCGCCGCCTGGAGCAACTGCGGGCCGCTGGCCTCATCCCGCCGGAGGTGACCCTGATCCCCACCGGCGACGAGTCCCGCTTCATCCGCAGCTCGATTCAAAGTGTGGCTCTTGCCGGCGTGAGTGGGGGGGTGCTGGCCGGGCTGGCGGTGCTGCTGTTTTTGGGATCCCTGCGCCAGACCCTGATCGTGGTGGCGGCCATTCCTCTGGCCACCCTGATGGCGGTGTTGCTGATGGGCCTGTTCGGCCTTTCCATCAACATCATCAGCCTGGGGGGCCTGGCCCTGGGGGTGGGGATCGTGGTGGACAACGCCATCGTGATGTTGGAAGCCATCGCTAAAGGAACAGAAGGGATCCCGCGGCAGGATGCCCGTTGGTTTGGGCAGCGGGTGCTCGAGCAGGCGGAGCGCAGCAGCCGCCAGTTGGAATCGGCCCTGGTGGCCTCAACGGCCACCAACTTGGTGTCGGTGTTGCCCTTTTTGCTGGTGGGAGGGTTTGTTTCGCTGATTTTCAACGAGCTGATTTTGACCATCAGCTTTGCTGTGGCCGGATCCCTGGTGGTGGGCCTGACGGTGGTGCCCATGCTCACCTCACGCCTGTTGACGATTCGCCGCAGCAGTGGATTGGGGCAGTGGGGCCCGATCCGCAGCTTTGCGCGGGCGATGCTGGGCGGCACCTACGCCTACCAACGGTTGCTGAGCCGTCTGTTAGAACGACCTGCCTTGCCGATCTTGCTGGCATTTCTTCTCCTGGGCGGAGGGAGCTACTGGATGGCCGGGCAACTGAACCAGGAGCTGCTGCCCCGCATCAGCACCGGGCAGGTGAACCTGTCTGCCAACTTTGCCCCCGGCACCACCCTAGATACCAACCACCGCATTATGCAGGAGGTGGATCGCCTTCTGCTGCAACAGCCTGAGGTGGAGTATGTGTTCACCACCGCAGGCGGATCTGCCTTCGGGGGCAGCACCTTTGAAAACCCCCTGCGGGGCACCAGCACCATCACCCTTAAGCCCGGCACAGCAGTGCGGCCCTTTGTGGATCGGATGAATGAGCTGGTCAGCCAACTCAACCTGGTGGGATCCCGCATCCGCCTGTCTCCGGGCAGTGTACGCGGCCTTTCCGCCCGTAACTCTGCCATCAATGCCGAAGTGGATGTGGTGCTTCAAGGGGAAGGCACCCAGGCGCTTCAAGAGGCCAGCCGCACAGTGTTGCGGGCCTTGGACGAACAGGCCACCCTCTCCACCTTCCGCCCCGAGGCGGATGACAGCCAACCGGAACTCCAGATTTGGCCCGATTGGGAGCGGGCCGCCCCCTTGCGCCTCAGCCTTCAGGACATAGGCCGGGTGGTACAGACGGCAGTGCAGGGATCCGTGCCCGCCCAACTGCAGCAGGGAGACCGCCTCCTGGATGTGCGGGTTCGCCCGGCCACGTCCATCACCCAGCCTTCGCAACTGGAGCGCCTGCCCTTGGTTGTGCAGAATGGGCAGCCCCTGCGCTTGGGGGATGTGGCCAGGTTGCAGATGGGGGAGGCCCCTGGGGAAATTCGCCGTCTCAACCAACGGCAGGTGGTCATTTTGAACGGCAGTCTTAGGGCCGGGGCCAGCCAAAGTGCCGCCATCGCCGAGCTGGATGGGATCTTATCCGGCTTGGAGTTGCCCCCCGGCGTGACCCGCCTGCCCAGCGTGGCTTTGGAAAACAACCGGGAGCTGCGCAATAACCTGCTGCTGCTGGGATCCCTGGCAGCTTTTTTGGTGTTTGTGGTGATGGCGGTGCAGTATAACTCCCTCCTCGACCCGCTGGTGATCATGCTGACGGTGCCCTTGGCTCTCTCCGGCGGGATCCTGGGCTTGTTCCTCACCCGCACGGCTGTGGGCGCTACGGTGCTGGTGGGGGCGGTGCTGCTGGTGGGCATTGTGGTCAACAACGCCATTTTGATGGTGGAGTTGGCCAACCAAATCCGGGAGGAACAGGGCTTGGATTACCGCAGTGCCATGCTAGAGGCTGCCCCGCAGCGGCTGCGCCCGATCCTGATGACCGCCGTGACGACGGTGCTGGGCCTGTTTCCCTTGGCCCTGGGCTGGGGAGAGGGATCCGAACTGCTACAGCCGCTGGGGGTTGTGGTCTTTTCCGGCCTTTCCCTGGCGACGCTGCTGACGTTGTTGGTGATCCCTTGCTTTTATGTGCTGCTGCATGGCGGGGAAAGCAAAACCTCAACTCCCTCTTTTCCCCAGCTAGCGGTTGCCCCACCCCCAGCCTTGTCCGAGACTTCCGGTCAGTAGCTGTGGTTGGCGTTGCTGATGGATTGGCGTTGTTGATCTCGGTTAGCTGACCTTGGGGTTAGGCTTAGGCACCAGTTTCAGCCCAGAAGGTTGGGGCTGTGCGTCCTCGGCTCTGTCCGGTACCAGGCGCAGGGGCGGGCCAAAGCGGCCAACCGCTATGGTGTTGTGCAAAGCCGGGATCTGGCGGATGGATTCCTGGCGTAGGCAGCGGTGCAAACGGCGCAGCAGAAACAGGTCGGCTTCGGAGCACTCCTCTCGGAATAGCCTCACGTTGAGTTCGTGTTCCTGAGCAGCAGTGAGCAGACCGGTCATCATGGCGGTTTGAATGATCTGCTGCACGGTCACGGTCGTCGCTTCATCCATAGGTTTATGCGGTTGGATTGAGACCTTTTGCTGCTCTTATTCTCGATAAATCCCCCTGATATTTACTCCGCCAAATAGCGGATTCGATATGCGCGCTTTGTCATCTTTCCCAATGTTCAGGAAATAGGGCTTTCCAGGTATCCATTGACTTTCTGATCCATCCAGATCCTATTCAGGCGAAAAGCTTGAAATCCTTGCTTCACAAGCCTTTCCAATCGAAGTGGGAGTAGAGCCAACAATTGGATACGTAGGGATCCAATCCTCACTGCAGTACAAAATTAGACTCAACAGTGAGTTGCTTGAACTTGCCAAAGAGGTGCTGATCCCATGATTTTTCGAGCTGTTGTTTGAGGCCGTAACAGATATCTGTGGCAATACGGAACTGAGAAGCGATGTTCGTCACCGACAAATGGCGTAGGGTTGCTTGGCTTTTTGTCTGTACCTTGTCGGCAATGAAGGCATAGAGGATGAGCACCAGCTTTGTGTTGTGTTAGTGTGGGGGCATTCTGTAGTGGCGATTGGCCGTGTCGGAAACTCCACAAACAGTCGGCTGTGCTGTCCCTCTGGGCTGCTGTGGCTGCGGCTGTTTGGGCCTGCTGGCGGTGTTGGGCTTGGGGCTGGCGGGGGCAGGGATCCTGATCTGGAATGGGATCCGCACTTCGGGTGCCTATCGCACCTACCAGTTGGCGGTGGAGCAGCTCAAACAAAATGCTGTGGTGGTGGAACGTCTGGGGGAACCCTTGAGGCCGGGATGGCCCTCGCGGCTGCGTTTTCAGGAAAATGAGGAAGCGGGCTGGGTGTGTCTGTCTTTTTTGATTACAGGGGCCCAGCGCACCGGCGATGTGGTTGTGGAATCGGAGCGGGGCATGGCGGGCTCGGCATGGCAGTTGCGCCATCTGCAGGTGAAAGTTGACGGGGATCCGCAGGCCATTCCGGTCATTGAGGGGGGATCCCGCTGTGAAGAGGAAGAGCCGGATAGAGAAGCCCTGCCCCTGCAGCCAGAGGGCGACATCTAGGTAGCCGAATAGGCTCAGCCGCGGGTAGAGTCAAAAGGACTCCGTCCCGCTGACGCGAACGGTTGTGGCCTTGGATCCCTATGCGGTCGCTCCCTTACCTGCGCTTGCTGCTGTTGTTGGCGCTGTTGGCCTCGTTCACCGGCCTGATCGTTTGGCTAATCCAATCGTTTCTCGATCTGTACTACGCCACCCGTTACCACCCGATTTTGGGGGGGCTGTTGATCGGGGTGCTGCTGCTGCTGCTGCTGGTGTTTTTGGCCGCTGCCATCTACTACTTGTTTCTGTTTCGCCAACCCGCCCCCAGCAGGAGGGAAATTACCCAACCCCTTGCCTTGCCGGAGACGGCCTTGGACAAGCGGAAAGCGGCGCAACAGAACTTGGCCCAACTGGAGGCGCAGATGGCGCAAATCCAGGATCAGGTGGCGCGGGCAGCGCTGGCAGAACGGTCGGCCCTACTGGCCAAACAATTGGCCCAGCCCCAACTGAAGGTGGTGGTCTTCGGCACCGGGTCGGCGGGCAAGACTTCTCTGGTGAACGCGCTGCTGGGGCGGCGGGCGGGGGCGGTGGGGGCCACTCTGGGCACCACCCAGGCGGTAGCTTGTTACGATTGGAACTTGCCCGGGATCCCGCAGCCGGTGCAGATCGTGGATTGCCCCGGCATTTTGGAGATCGGCCCGGCAGGGGTGATGCGGGAACAGGAGGCGCAAGCCCAAGCCCAAGCTGCCGATCTGCTCCTAGTGGTGGTGGATGGGGATCTGCGCCAGTCGGAGGTAGATCCCTTGCGCCGGTTGATCGCCCTGGGCAAACGGGCCTTGCTGATCCTGAACAAAGCAGATCGCTACACCTCAGAAGAACGGCAGATCCTCTTGCAACGCCTGCGGGAGCGGGTTCATCCCCTGATCCCACCTCAGGATGTGTTGATGGCTGCCGCTGCTCCAGCCCCTGTACGGGTGGGATCCCAAACCTGGCGACCGGAGCCGGATGTGGCCGCCGTGCGGGATCGCGTGCAGGCAGTGCTCTATGCCGAAGGTGGATCCCTGGCCTTGGACAATGCTCTGCTGCAATCGCAACAGTTGGGGGAAGAGGCCAAGCGGATTCTCCAAGCCCAACTGCGCCGCCAAGCCGAGGAAGTGATCGATCGCTTTCAGTGGATTGTTACAGGAGTGGTGTTCGCCAACCCCATCCCGGCGGTGGATCTGCTGGCCATTGCCGCCATCAACGCCCAGATGGTGGTGGAACTGGGATCCCTTTACGGCTGCAAGATGGATCTGCAGCAGGGGCGGGAGCTGGCCTTGTCTCTGGCCAAAACCTTAGCCGGCTTGGGCTTGGTGGAAGGAGCGATCCAACTGACCACGGGGATCTTGGCCACCGTTGCCGAGGTAAGCGTCGTCGGTTTTCTGGCGACAGCCCCCATTCAGGCGGCCAGCGCCGGCTATCTCACCCGCATTGCCGGCAAGAGCTTCATTGAGTACTTCCAGCACAACCAAAGCTGGGGCGAAGGGGGGATGCAGGCGGTGGTTAAGGCCCAGGTGCAAAATACCCAAAAATCCGGTTGGCTCAAAGAGTTTGTCCGCGAGGCTTCTCGGCGCATTTTCCGAAATGGAATGAGCAAAGACTAAAGGGCCAGCCCAAGGGATCCCTAGCAGCCACTCACGGCAATATCGGTCGGCATAAAGGCCAGCTCCATTTGCGCCACATAATCGGCGTAGCTCAGTGCCGGCACGGTATCCCACTCCGCCAAGCCGTGCATGCACTTTGACCATTGGATGAAGGCGGCAGGATAGATGTAGGCCAAGCTGGGATCCTGCAAAACCTCTTTGGGCAGCGGAGGAGCGGACTTGAGCACCGCCAACAGAGCCGGGGGCTTGGGGAGAATCCCGCGCGTGGCCTCGATCTGCTCTGGGGAAACCCTAAACTTGGCGGCGATAAACGAGATCACTTTGGAAATGGCCATCACCCAACACCAACCTCGCCTATAAAAGTAGATTGCCCCGAAGCCGAAGGGCTGACTTCAGGGATCCCACGGAGACCGGAAAAACATGGGCAAGGATGGCCGTAGGCGGCTCTGGGATCCCCTTGCTTGGAGCCGCTGCTCCCCGTTATCCTAGTAAAGCTGAAAAATCTGGGGAAACAGTGAGCCGTGGCTAAAAAGAGCATGATCGAGCGGGAGAAAAAGCGCCAACGCTTGGTCGAGAAGTATCGGGAGAAGCGCCAACAACTGAAAGCGGCCATGGCCGATCCCAACATCGACCAGGCCACCCGCATGGAGCTGCACGCCCAACTGCAAAAACTCCCTCGGGCCAGCTCGCCCACACGCCTGCGCAACCGCTGCTGGAAAACCGGGCGTCCCCGGGGTTACTTCCGCGATTTCGGCCTGTGCCGCAACAGCCTGCGGGAAATGGCCCACAGAGGCTTATTGCCAGGTGTGGTCAAGTCTAGCTGGTAGTTGCCTGGCCTTCGCCGCTTGGTTATGCAGCCAAAACACCCTTTTGAGAGATCCTGAGTGGGCCTGCAACCTTTTCAGCTCTGTGACGAAGATCTCACCCCTGCAGTGGCAAAGGCCCTGGCCGGGGAACCCCACTTGGCCGTGGATACGGAGACGATGGGGTTGATCCCGCAGCGGGACAGGCTCTGCGTGGTGCAAATCGCCAACCCTGCCGGCGAGGTGGTGTTGTTGCGGTTGAGCCGTGGAGTAAAGCAGGCCCCCCTTCTGGCGGGGCTGCTGACGGATCCCAACATTGAAAAGATTTTCCACTACGCCCGCTTTGACCTGGCGATGCTGCGCTATCACCTGGGGATCCGGGCGTGGCCCGTCTTTTGCACCAAAATTGCCAGCAAACTGGCCCGCACCTACACCAGCAAGCATGGCCTCAAGGATGTGGTGAGCGAGCTGTGCGGGGTCGAACTCAACAAAACTGCCCAAAGCTCCGATTGGGGAGCCGTCCACGCGCTATCCGCCGAACAACTGGAGTATGCCGCCAACGATGTTCGCTATTTGATTCCGGTTCGCCACAAGCTGGCGGAGATGTTACGGCGGGAAGAACGCTGGGAGTTGGCACAGCGCTGTTTCCAACATTTGCCCACCTTGGTCGAGCTGGATCTGTTGGGCTTCAGTAACGTCTTTGAACATCAGTAGTCGGAGTCTTATTTGATAGATAGTTATAGATAGTTATAGTCGTTTCAGGTTAGGTTGAGACGCCAGGGCTACTGAGAAAGGCTTTCTGGCTTCGTGCATTATTGCTCCGCAACGCTGGCGCGACGACGCGACCAACGTTTTAGTGTGGGTGCAGTGTCTTAGTTTGCATCGAAATGACCATATTCTTTTGGATGACCGGATTCTCAGGGATCCCCCCTCTCCCGAAGCTGAAAATGGGGATACGTCACCGGCGCATAAAGTATCTGCCAACACAGTTGGCCGCCCTTCTCTTTGATGTAGTGAGGATGGGGCTGGTCGTACCAATGGGCTTCTCGAGATAAACCGGCCTGCAACCCTCATTGCTCCCGCCATCATCTGTCTGGATCAGGGGGATCAGCCCTCACTTGGGACACTATGAAAATCATTGGAGTTGAGTCAATGTTGGAGTCGCAGAGGGTGGTTCAAAGTGGGTTATCTTCCCCCGCTGTTTCGGGCAAGCCCGTTCTGGAGTTGCGCCACGTCTCGCTGCAGTACCCCACCAAGGGATCCCCAGTCACGATCATCCGCGACGTCAGCTTTTCTGTTGCCCACTCGGAGTTTGTCTCCATTGTTGGGCCGAGCGGCTGTGGCAAGACTTCTCTTTTGAAGATGATGGCCGGCCTGAACACTGACCATGGCGGCACCCTCTACTTTCAGTTGCAGCCCATCGCCGGCCCCCTGAAGAGTGTGGGCATGGCCTTTCAAAACCCGGTGCTGCTGCCCTGGCGCACAACCCTGGAGAACGTGTTGCTGCCGTTGGAGGTGGTAGAGCCCTACAAGCGCACCTTCAAGCAAAACCTGGCCCAGCACGAGAAGTCGGCGCTGGAGCTGCTGGCCACCGTAGGCTTGGAGGGTTTTCAGAAAGCCTATCCTTGGCAGCTTTCTGGGGGAATGCGGCAGCGGGCTTCCTTGTGCCGCGCTTTGATCCATCAGCCGGAGCTGCTGCTGTTGGACGAACCTTTTGCTGCTCTGGATGCCTTTACCCGCGAGGATATGTGGGAAATGTTGCAACGGCTGTGGATGCGCACCGGCTGCACTGCTATTCTGATCACCCACGATTTGCGGGAGGCGGTTTTCCTCTCCGATACCATTTATGTGATGGGGCCACGGCCTAGCGAGATCATCTTTTCCCTCAAAGTGGATCTGCCCCGTCCACGCCCGCTGGAGATCTGCCTGACGGACGAGTTTCACCGCTTGGTCTCGGAAGTGCGCCAGCACATTCGGCGCAGCTATTAGGCCAAAGAGCCCTTGATCCAAAAAATCTGGAAAGGTTTGCTGGACAGGTTACCGCGCATCTCTGCCGAGGGATCCCATGAAAAAATCATTTGACCGATTTTTGCAGACCCAAACGGCTTCTGTGGTCTTGCCCGCTGTCACCATCGTTTTGACCCTTGTGCTCTGGCAGGTGGGGGTGGGGCTGTTCAACGTTCCTCGCTTCATTCTGCCGGCGCCCACCCAGATCCTCGCAGCCATGAACCAGTGGAGCCCGGTGATTCTGCGTCACTCCCTAACCACCCTCACTTCGACGCTGCTGGCCTTTGCGCTGGCTTTGGTGGGGGGGATATTGCTGGGATCGATCATCGGCAGCTCCCGCCTGGCCCATCTGTGTTTGTACCCGCTGCTGGTGGGGTTTAACACCATCCCGAAGGTGGCTTTGGTGCCGCTGCTGGCGATTTGGTTTGGCTTGGGCCTGATCCCGGCGGTGATCACGGCCTTTTTGCTGGCCTTTTTCCCCATTGCAGTCAATGTGGCGGTGGGGCTGGAGACGGTGGAAGCCGAAATGCGGGATGTGCTGCGCTCGTTGGGGGCCAGCTCTTGGGAGATTTTCACCAAGGTGGGGCTACCCCACAGCATGCCCTACCTGTTTGCCTCGTTGAAGGTGGCCATCTCCTTTGCTTTTGTCGGCTCGGTGATCTCGGAGACGGTGGCTTCCAACCAGGGGCTGGGCTACCTGATCGTGTCGGCCAGCTCTTCTTTTGATGTGCCTTTGGCCTTTGCGGGTTTGGTTGCCCTCGGCATTATGGGCATTTTGCTCTACACCTTTTTTGCGGCTTTGGAGCGCTATGTCCTGTCCTGGCGACAGTAGATCTGCTCCAGGGGATCCCACCGATGCCTGAACAAGCTAGCCCAAATCTGGAAAAGTGGCCCGCACTGCCGGGTGGACGATCTTTCCTGCCCTGATGTTGAGCCCTTTGGCCAAGGCCGAGTCTTGTTCCAAAGCAGCGGGCAAGCCGAGATTGGCCAGCTTGAGGATGTAGGGGAGTGTGGCGTTGACCAGCGCTTGGGTCGAAGTCCAGGGAACGGCTCCGGGCATGTTGGGAACGCCGTAGTGTAGCACCCCGTAGGCTTCGTAAACCGGCTGGGCATGGGTGGTAACCCGTGTGGTAGCAATGCACCCCCCCTGATCCACCGCCACATCCACAATGAGGGAGCGAGGACGCATCTGGGCCACCAACTCTTCTCCCACCAAGACCGGCGCCCGCCTTCCCGGCACCAGCACTGCCCCTACCACCAGGTCGGCCTCGCGAACACACTCTTCCACGCTTTGGGCCGTGCTGTAGAGCAGCTCCACACGGGATCCAAAGAGCAGCTCCAGCTCGTTCAGCCGCTGCAGGTTGATGTCCAAAATCTGCACCCGCGCCCCCAAGCCTACGGCCATTTTGGCCGCCTCGGTGCCCACGGTTCCCCCGCCCAGGATCACCACCCGCCCCGGCGGCACCCCCGGGATCCCGCCCAGCAACACGCCTCGCCCCCCCTGTTGTCGGGTCAGGTAATGGGCGCCAAACTGCACCGAGAGCCGCCCGGCAATCATGCTCATGGGCATCAACAAGGGCAGGGATCCATCTGCCAATTCCACCGTTTCATAGGCGAGGCAGGTGGCCCCCGATTGCAACAGCGCCTGGGTCAGCTCGCGGCTGGCGGCCAAGTGCAAATAGGTAAACAGGATGAGGTCGGGATGGAGCAGAGGATACTCGGCAGGCAAGGGCTCCTTTACCTTCACCACCAGCTCCTGCCGGTAGATCTCCTCAGGAGTGACAGCCAGCTTGGCCCCCGCTTTTTGGTAGTCCTCATCCGTGAAGCCCGCCCCCTGGCCCGCTTGGGTCTCCACCCACACCTGGTGCCCCTGTTCGGTTAAGGCCCGCACCGCCGCCGGTGTCAGCCCGACACGGAACTCTTGCTCTTTGATCTCTTTGGGCACGCCAATTCGCATAGGGATCCCCGTAGGGCTGCTTTCCAGTCTAGACAGACTCTCTCCCCGATGGGATCCCTGGCCTGAGCAGGAGAGCGAAAATTGTAAAGTTTTGTGCGCGATCTGTCGGGGCAAGCAATCGCCAGGCTAATTTTGTTAGCTCAAGATTTCAAGGGCAAACCTAGATCTCTTGCCATGATTGGCACGAAAACAAGACATAACAGCCTCAGAAAGCCCAATTTTCTTGCTTGCGCTTATCCCCAAGAGCAATGTTAATATCTATGTCACGAAGTCTCCGTACTCCCTCGCGAACGCACCTTGAAAACTGCATGGATTCAAGCTTTTCCGGGGGTAGGGTTGATCCCTACCTTTTCCCCGCAAGGGGACGGAAACGTGCTTTGGTGGAGTTAGTCTAAATTATAGTTGCGTGTTGATCCCTACCTTTTCCCCGCAAGGGGACGGAAACCGCTCTTCGGATTCAGGGATGTAGAGGTTTTTGATGGCACGTTGATCCCTACCTTTTCCCCGCAAGGGGACGGAAACTTCGCAATTATACGGAGCGCTCGGTCACGCGGTGTACCTGTTGATCCCTACCTTTTCCCCGCAAGGGGACGGAAACTTAATCACTTCCTCAATTTGGCTTACCCAGCGCTTCAGGTTGATCCCTACCTTTTCCCCGCAAGGGGACGGAAACAGAGTGCTCTACGCTCCCTTACTCGGGCTACAAAACCACGTTGATCCCTACCTTTTCCCCGCAAGGGGACGGAAACGTTAGATTGACGAAAGTAGCCATAGTTTCCTCCGAGTTGATCCCTACCTTTTCCCCGCAAGGGGACGGAAACTTTCCGTAGATCTCCCAGTCGTAGAAGTCTACGACAATATCGTCTTGTTGATCCCTACCTTTTCCCCGCAAGGGGACGGAAACTCGAGAACAATGGCCACGGCCACTTGCGTGGTCTTCTGCTGTTGATCCCTACCTTTTCCCCGCAAGGGGACGGAAACCTGAGCTACGCGAGGCGAGAGGAGAGAGAAAGGAAAGTTGATCCCTGCCTTCTTCGAGACATCCTTGAGAACTGAGACTGGCGGATTCTAGGGTGGATCCCTAGCGCAAGAAGCGGGCCAAAAGCAGCAGGCCGAGGCCGCCGAAGAGGATGTTGAAGCTCCAGGCTGCCGCCCAAGGGGGAAGGGCTCCCACTTCTCCCAAGCTGCGAGACACGCTCAGAACCACGTAGTAGCCAAACACCAACAGGATCCCGAAGACGACGCCCCCGTAGCGTCCCACCCGCCGCGCGGTGGTGGATCCCAGGGGTAGCGAAATCAGCACGGCAAAAAAGCTGACCAAGGGCAGGGAGAAGCGCATGTGGAACTCGGTGCGCAGAGCCTGAGTATTGAGATTGGAGCGGGCCAGGCGGGAAATCCGCTCTGCCAGCTCCGGCAAGCTCAACTCGCTGGGGGGAACCGGCGGCTGCATCAGGGCAGCCAGATCCTGAGAAACTTGCAACGGCTTGCGATGAAACGTTTGCTCGGCAATGCTGAGGCCGGTGGGGCCGTAAAGGTGGGTCGCTCCTTCGCTGAGGCTCCACTCCAGTCCATTCCACACTGCCTGAGCGGCCAAGGTCACTTCCGCCAACTGGTATTTGCCCCCCGGCAAGGGATCCACCCGCAAAATCGTAACATCTTGCATGGTATTCAACCGGGGATCCACTTGGCGGATGAAGAACCAGAGGTTGTCTTCGGTTTTGAAAAAGACATCGTATTGCACCGGGGTGGTGGCCTGGGCCAGCAAAGCTTGCTGATCGATCTGGCGGATTTGCTGTTTACTGGCTGGCAGCAGCACGTTGCTAATGAAAAAAGCGCTCAAGCTCATGGCCAACCCCACCAGCAGCAGGGGCCGGAAAATCCGGCTAAACGGGATCCCGGCTGCCCGCATAGCGGTGATCTCGCTGTTGCCGCTCAGCTTGCCCAAGGTGAGCATGGTGGCAAAGAAGGCGGCAATGGGCATGCCCAGCACCACCATCTCCGGCAGATCCAAAACCAAAAGACGCAACACCGTTAGAGGCGGGACGGATCCCTCGACCAGCCGCTCGGCCAGGGTAAACAACCGGCCCACCAGCAGCAGCAGGGTTCCCCCGGCAATACCGGCCAGCACTGGGGTGAGCATCTCCCCAAACAGATAGCGCTCCAGCAGCCAGAACTTGGTGAGCAACCGTGCCATGTTTGAGAATTGAAAGGGATCGCCCTCATCCCCAAGGGAGAGGCGAGTTGCAATAGCCGAAGAATCGGCGGCAAAAGCCCTGAACCAGGCTTATCGATTTATTCTCGCTCAAGGGCTTGGGGCAGGTGGGGGAAACGACTCCGTTTTGTCGGCAGGATCCAAACGCGGCTGAGGAGAGTTGAGGAGAGGTTCGGACGCGGGATCCAGCTTGGCACCCCAGGTGACCAGGTAGGCCCGCTGTTCGGGGGAAAGGCGGCGAGCCTGGCGGAAATCTGCCCCTGCCACGATAGCTCCGGTGTAGGCCCCGGTCTTAAAATCCGGCTTTTGCCCCGGCTGAGCGGGGGAAGCCGTCTGAGGGGATCCCACAAACAGCAAAGCGCGGTAGAGATCGGCCCCGCGCAGGTCGGCATCCCGCAAGTTAGCTCCGCACAGGTTGGTGTGGCTGAGATCGCAGCCGCTCAGGTTGGCTCTCTCCAGGCTGGCTTCGCTGAAATCCACCGCTCGCAACAGGGTGCCATGCAGGTCGGCTCCCTCCAGCATCGTGCCCAGGTTGACCACTCGGATGCCGTTCACGCGATCCCGCTGGTAACCCCCTTTGCCGTCCAGAATGGGTCGGCCCAGGTGTTGATCCCGCCGCAGAGGGCTGAGCAGGTTAGCGGTGGAGAGAAAGCGCAGGATCTTGGCTTTGCCGAAGCGATCCACCCCATTCAACAAAGCAGCCGTGCGCCCGGCAGCAATGGCCCGCTCCAGGGGCCAATCGTCCAACTGCCCATCGGGAGACAAGACCAGGTTGGAAATGCCTTCAAAGTAGGCGTCGATGGTCTGCTGCTGGGTGATGATATTCTGCTGAATGGTGAGATCGCGGGAGATGATGTACTGCCGCCAGGCGATGTAGGCGGCCAGGATGGCGATCAAGATCTGGCCTGTGGCCCCAAACACTTCTCCCAAAGCCCCAATCGCCTCCCAACTCAGGGATCCCAAAGCGGAAAACACCCCGCTCCCGGCAACCCCTCCCATCAGGGCCAAGCTGAGGGCCACTCCCGCCCAGACCCATTGAGGCCAGGTGGTCAGCCACCGACAGAGGTCGCGCCCGATCTGCACCCAAAGCGATCGCCCCCACCAGCCCGCCAGGCCCAGCCAAGCCAGCACCGCCCCCCAGCCCAAGACCGGCTGAGCCATCCGCTTTCCCAAGAGCAGCAAGAAGGCCGGGATCCCCAACAGCAGCAGATGAACCAGGGGTTGCCACGGCGAGACCGGAGACACCAGGATCTCGGATTCAAGCAGCGACGGCTCTTGGGGCAGATGTTCGGGGACAAGGGTTTTGTAGGTCATGGCGCAAGCAGGGAGGTTACTCTAGGGCTAGTGTTAGACTTGCAAAAAAAGCCTGCGTTAGTCCGTATTTGGAGTTGGCGGATAGGGCAGGATCCCGCCTACTCAGTTTGGTAGGATAACCTCGGCCTTTCTTCTCTAGCCCAGCCTGGTGTGAGGATAACCACCATGATCTCTTCCTTATTGTCCTTACTGCCTATTGGTCTGCAGAAATCCGGCGAACACCAATCTACAGGAGTCCTGCCCGGCTTGCGGGTGCAGCGTTACCGCTGGGCAATGCTGACGCGGCTGGCAACCTCTCTGATGCTTGGCACCACCTTACTGCTGACAGCAAAGTTGGATCCTGGCTGGGCGCAAACTTCCCTGGACACTGGTATTACCGGCGAGCAGACCCTGCCTCAAGCTCCCCCGCTCCCGGACAATCGCCCGGCCATTTTCGTGGATGCAGCCAACGGCAGCGATACCCGTGGGGATGGATCCCGCAATAACCCCTTCAAGACGATTACTTATGCCATTCAGCGGGCTGAGGCTGGCAGCGTCATTCAGCTTTTTCCCGGGGTATATAGCGAGGAGAGCGGCGAAACCTTCCCCATCCGTCTGAAAGCCGGCCTCACCTTGCGTGGGGACGAGTCCACCTTGGGAGAGGGCTATCTCATCACCGGCGGCGGTACCTACATGAGCCCGACCCTAGGCCGACAAAATGTTGCTCTGCTGGCAGAAACCGGCGCAGAAGTGCGAGGAATTACCCTGCGCAACCAAGGGCGGCGCGGCTATGCCCTCTGGGTCGAATCGGCCTCCCCGCGCATTCTCAACAACAGCTTTGTGGGCAGCATCCACGATGGGATCTTCATCGCTGGCGCTGCCAATCCCTGGGTGGAGGGCAACCGCTTCTATAAAAACGGGGCCAACGGCATTTCCGTCTTGGGCACCTCCCAGCCCACCATCGTCAATAACCTGTTCCAAGAAACCGGCTTTGGCCTCACCATCGACCAACGCTCGGCGCCTGTTGTGCGCAACAACCGCATTCTGCAGAACCGTACCGGCGTGGTTGTCGGGGGCAGCTCCAGGCCCATCCTGCGCAACAATCTCATCGCCCAGAACTTGGAGACCGGCCTCACCGCCATCACCACTGCCCAGCCGGATTTGGGCACGGCCACGGATCCCGGCAACAACATCTTTGAGGGCAACGGCCAATACGACATCCACAACGCCACCCGCGGCCTGCGCATCAATGCCAACGGCAACCAACTGCGGGGCAAAGCCAAAGGGGATCTGGATCTGTCCGGTCAAACCACCGTTGCCGCCCTTCCCGACAGCGCTCCCCGCCCCATTGCTCCTGGCACTTTGGCTCTGCCCAGTGCCCCGTCCCAGCCGGCTACTCCCAGGGATCCCCGGCCAGCGGCTGAGACCCCCTCCACCTTACCGGTTGTGACGGTGCCCCAGTCTACTGCCCCGGTTCCCCCCTCTCCGCCCCAAGGATCCGGAGGGCGCATCTTGCCAGATCCCTCCAGCCCTCAGGCAACTCCCCAGCCCCAACCTCCGGGGGAGCAGTTTGTGGCTGTCCCCTTCACCCCCGATGGCTCTACCACACCTGCCCAGCCGGCTGACCCTGTTCCCAGGCCACCGTCGGCTCCCCTCACGGATATCACCACCCTCCTGCCTCCGCCGGCCCGTCGCTCATCGGCAGGGATCCCGGCCACTCCCTCTGCTCCCACTACAACTCCAGTTGCCCCCCCTGTGGCTGCTGTGGGTAACGACTCCGTTTCGCCAACGCGAACGGCAACTCAATTTCGCGTGTTGGTGACCCCCAAAAGCAGCGATGACTTGAACCGATTGCGGCAGCTCATCCCCGACGCGGTGGAAACGGTTTTCAACGGCAGAACGGTGTTGCAGGCTGGCCTGTACGACAGTCGCAGCCAGGCCCAGTCGGTCTTGGATCGGCTGTTGGATGCCGGCTTTGAGGCGGTTGCCGAGATGATTTTCCGCTAGCGACCCCCCACACTGCCGGCTTGCTTCTCCATAGCGGTACGAGGGAGCTTTGATCCCAGTTCTTCGGCGGGGTGGCCAGCCATTGAGCCCAAGTCTCCTTGGTCGCTGGCAAGGGAATTGACTACAAGTGCTTGCCAAGAGCGATGACGGCTCGAACACCCCCTCTCTAGTCCAGCGGATCCAGTCGGTAGCGGCTGAGCCAGTGATCCAAATGCACTTCCTCCTCATCCAGCAGTTGGGCGTTGATCAACCCCCGTTTGAAAGCAAGGCGGATGGCTCGCGCCCGCAAGCTGAAAGTGGTTCCCCACTCGTCGCTCTCAATTTGGTCGTTGCTGACTTCTAACTTGTCGTAGAGGTTGCGCAGACGGTTGGTTACCCCTCGGCGGGACAAAAAGCGCCGTGCAGCAATGGCTTGGTCGGTGAGGCCGAGGGCAATGTCGATCAACACTTCGTACTCGGCATCGCTGAGACCGGTGATTTTGTTTTGTGAACGGGAATCGACCCCGCGCACCTCTCGGTCGATCACGCATTGCTCATCCTGCACCACCGCTTGGATGGCGCTGACCAATTTTTCATCGGTGCAATTTTTCAAAAGGTAGCCATAGACGGTTTGCGGAGGCACGATCTTGTGCAGCTCCCGCACATAGACTTCATCGGCAAAATGCGACCAAAAAATGATGCGCGTGCTGGGGCACTCTGACCAAACCTGCCGCGCTACCTCGATCCCGGTCATCTCAGGCATGCGAATGTCCATCAACACAAAGTTGGGGTGGTGCTGACGGTAAAGTTCCAACGCCTCTCGGCCATTCGAGGCCATGTATACCGGGCCGAACTCAGGCAAATGTTGCGTCAGTAGGCTATGGACATGCTGACGGTAAAGAGCGTCATCTTCAGCAAGGAGGGTACTCACAGGCCTTTATCAGAGTTACCGAATACTTTCTTTTCACTTCCTAACTCTAAAAACACCCACAAGGGAAGGCAAGGCACTATTGAGCAGTACTCAAAAGGAGCAAGGGATCCCCTCCACCGGCGATGAGTAGCGGCTCAGGAAAAGGAGTTCGTCCCGCTCTCGTCCTGTGGACGGTGCGGTTTCCCCTAGCACCCACGCAAACGGCCAATGAACTTCTCCACCGCAGACGTCGAAAACTTTTGATAAGCAGCAGTCTATGCTGTTTCTACGGCAGAGGCCAAAAATGCCTCAATCTCAGAGCGCTGGGGCAAGCTAGGTTGGGCTCCCGCACGGGTTACGGCCAAAGCAGCGGCGGCATTGGCAAAACGCAGGGCTTCCCTCAGGGATCCCCCGGCAGCCAAACAAGCAGCTAAGGCCCCACAAAACCCATCTCCGGCAGCGGTGGTATCCACCACTTCCACAGGATGAGCGGGCCAATGGCCACTTTCTTCCCCATCTGCCCAGACCAGCCCTGCCCCTCCCAAGGTGAGGATAACGGCTGGGATCCCGTGTTTCTGCAGTTCTTGAGCCACCTTTTGGGCTTGTTCCGGCGTCTCCACAGGGGATTGGGCAAGGGCAGCCGCTTCGGTTTCGTTGAGCACCAAGTAGCGAACCTGGCGCAACAGGGATCCCGGCAATGGCACGATGGGCGCAGGGTTGAGCAAAATCGGGATCCCTTGGGCAAAGGCTTGTTCTGCTGCAGCTTGCACGGTGGGCAGGGGGATTTCCAGTTGCAGCAGGAGCAGGGCCGCCGGGGTAAAGGGAGGCAAATGCTCCGGCATATAGCGACCATTGGCCCCAGGGCTGACCACGATTCTGTTTTGCCCGCCGGGATCCACTGTGATCAAAGCTAGGCCGCTGGGCCCCTCCAACTGCCTCAGGTGGCGGGTATCCACGCCGTTGTGCTCCAGGTTTTCTTGGAGCAGATGCCCAAACCCATCGGATCCCACTGCTCCCCACATCTCTACTTGGGCTCCCGCCCGCGCCGCTGCCACCGCTTGATTGGCTCCTTTGCCGCCAGGGTAGGTGGCGTAGTCGGATCCCAGCACCGTTTCGCCAGGGCCGGGATGATGGGGCACCCGCACCACCAAATCCATGTTCAAGCTACCCACCACTCGGATTGGGCCTGCCATCGGGCTTGTGGGGAAATCCTGTTGGAAAAGCAGAGATCTAGAGATCTTTGGTTTGGATCCCTGGGCAGCTATTGTATCAGCCGCCGGTCTTGGCCAGGGATCCCCTCGAGCGCCCTACCACGCGGCAAGGGCTGATAGCAGTCGTGGTTTTTATTACCATCTATTTCAACTGATCGCGCTAGCGGGCCGGAGGCCTTAGCAGGAAGCAACCGGTCGTTTGTTTCACCTCAACGGTGAGATAAATGACTATGCGTTGTGGAACGGTTATCTGTAGGGATTGGTCGCCCTTCGACATATCGCCACTCTGCTGAAAACACAGGGCAAGAACCCGATTCCAAAGGTTGAGGATCCCGACTATCTTGGTGGGTGTTGACCCAGGAAGCAAGCCATGCTGCTGACCACTACAGACGTGCTCCAAGGTAGAGAGGTTGAGCGTTACTTGGGCATTGTTACCGCCGAGGTAGTTTATGGCACCAATGTTCTACGGGACTTCCTTGCTAGCCTCCGCAACATCATCGGGGGACGCACAAGAACCTATGAAGAAGTTCTCGAGAATGCCCAGAAAAAGGTTTTGGAAGAGTTGGAGCAGCGAGCCAAACGTTTGGGAGCAAATGGCATCCTAGGCGTTAGCATTCATACCAACATGAGCGCGACAATGATCCTCGTTACCGCCGCCGGCACCGCCGTCAAGCTGCGCTAGAACCTTTAGGCCAGGCTCTCCATCAATGCCTCGTCGATCTCAAAGTTGGCGTAGACATTTTGCACATCATCCAAGTGGTCCAGCCGCTCCATGAGGGTCAGTACCAGCTTGGCTGTCTCGGGGTCCTCCACATGCACCTCCGTAGAGGGGATCCAGCGGATGGCCGCCTCTTGCACCTGGTAGCCTTCTTTTTTGAGGTAGGTGGCCACCTGCTCCAGCAGGGTGTAATCGCAGTAGACTTCTGCGTCGGTTCCCTCTACCTTGAGATCCTCCCCGCCTGCTTCGGCTACCGCTAGCAGCAGAGCTTCGGGATCCAACACCTCCTCCAGGCTGATCACCCCTTTTTGCCGGAACAGCCAGCTCACACAGCCGGCTTCTCCCAAGCTGCCGCCGGTTTTGCTGAAGGCTTCTCGCACCTCGGCAGCCGTGCGGTTGCGGTTGTCGGTCATGGCCTCGATCAACACAGCCACCCCACCGGGGCCGTAGCCCTCGTAGCGAACTTCTTCCAGGGGGCTGTCGTCGCTCCAGTTGCCGGCTCCCTTGGCAATGGCTCGTTCAATGTTTTCGCTGGGCATCCCCGCTGCTTTGGCTTTCTCCACTGCCGCCCGCAACTGAAAATTCCCATCCGGATCTGGCAAGCCGTTGCGAGCTGCCACGATGATGGCCCGCGAGAGTTTGGTAAAGAGGCTGCCCTTTTTGGCATCTACACGGGCCTTTTGCCGTTTAATGTTGGCCCACTTGCTGTGTCCTGCCATGCCGCCACACACCAGTCAAGCAATGAATTGGAGGGATCCCTCCACTTTTGAAGCCTAGATCACCTCGGCTCAGGACTCAACCCCGCGACAACTGGGAGGGCACTGGCCTGGTCACAAATTATAGTTAGTTATTTCAAACAGCAGTGAAACGGTTCGTTATGTCGATTCCTAACTCCCTCTCCCAGAGAGAAACTGGGGGTAAGGGCAGCGGCGCGGAGCGCTTGGGGAGTATCTCAATCTGGTTTGAAATGACTATAACGAGGGATCCTTCACAACCCAGACTCAGCTACCCAACAAACCCATCAGGGCTGAATCGGCTGCCGCTGGATCACATCCCCTTGAGGCGGAGGCGGAGGGGCTGGGGTTTCTTGAGGGGTAGGCGTTGCCTCTATGGGAGGAGTTTCCCCAGGAGGCGGGGGCAGAGGGGGCACACCTTCTCCAGGCACAGGCCCAGGTGTAGGCGTGGGGGTTGGGGATGGAGTTAGAAAGGGCGTCACCTGTCCCAACAGCTCGGCATAGAAAATCGCATCTTGCTCTGGCCCAAAGCGCCCCACTTCCCAACGGTGACGGGGCACAAACATTGTTTGCAGCAGCACTTCCCGGCTGACAAAAGCGGGAGTACCCGAGAAGACGTAGCCATCGACAATGACTCGATTCAAATCGGGCCGAGTTTGAAACACCCGATCCACCTCCCGCAGCATCTCCGTATCCAGCCGCCCCAGCAGAGTTTCCAGGGTGTCTTCAGGGCTGATCGGTACTCGCACCGAAAAGCGATAGCCTTCGCAACGATAGTCCCCACAGATCTTGACCAGCTCGTTACGCACCCGGATTTGCGCCCCAGGATCCAGATTGCGCCCCGGCACAAGGACTTCTTCCTGAGGTTGCTGTTCGACCGGCTGGGCCCATAGCTGGAGTTGACTTGCCCATCCTGCCCAAACTAGGGATCCGAAAAACAAGCCAAATCCCAAGCCTTTCAGGGGAAGGCTCCAACCCAGACTGCCCTGCTCAGAGCGAGGTGAAACGGGGGGCTCACAATCCTGGATCGGGCTGTTCATAAAGCGTTGACCGATTCTTCAGCGATGGCTACCGCCAAATCTACCCGACATCGGCCAGAGAGGCACTAGGCAGGGAGAAAAATAGGGTATTGGCCTCGGATCAGTTTCAAAACAGGGGCAGAAGAGAAGCTTTGACCAAGAAAACTGGGTTGCAAGCCCCGCCCTAAGGCCTACGGCCCGCTGACGCGACCAGGGCGGCTTTGTGCTATGGTGTTGAACGAACTCCGCCAACTTGAATAGGGCGCAGTGTCAACAGGGAAAGTATCTGGGAGTTCATCCCAGTAGGTGGCGTCATAGCATCCCCCACCACTTGCAAGGGTGGTGTAGCTCAGAAAGTTAGGAGTCATCCTGCAACCTGGGAAAGAATCCTTGCCATTTAGGGCAGGGAGAATGTCAAGCGATGGGCCTGCAGCTCCACTATCGTACTTGGGGAGAAGGGATCCCCTCCCTCCCAATCTTGATGCTCCACGGCCATCCGGGCAATGCCGACTGCATGGCGGTATTTGCAGAGGCAGTGGCGGGAATGCACCCCTGTGTGGCGCCAGATCTGCGCGGCTATGGACGTTCGCAGGTGGTGGATCCCTTCGAGATGGAGGAGCACCTGGAGGATTTGGAATTACTGCTCAATCGCCTGGGCTGGCAGGAGTGTCTGGTTCTGGGCTGGTCCTTGGGCGGGATCCTGGCCCTGGAGTTGGCTTTGCGTCTGCCGCAGCGGGTAAAGGGTTTGGTCTTGGTGGCCAGTGCCGCCTGCCCCCGCAGCAACCATCCCCCCACCGATTTTTGGGATCAGGTCAACACCGGCGTTGCCTCGCTGCTCAACTGGCTTTGGCCCGGCTGGGAATGGAACATCGAGACCTTTGGCCGTCGCTCCCTTTACCGCTACCTGATGCAGCAACAGACCCCAACGGCCTATCGGTATTTGGCGCACATGGCCTTGCCCGCCTATCTGCACACCTCCCCCCAGGCTCGCCAAGCTCTGCGCGCCGCTTTGCAACGGGGCTACAACCGCGAGGGAGATCTGCACCGAATTCGCATCCCGGTACTGCTCATGGCCGCCGAGCAGGATTGCCACATCACCGCCAACAGCAGCCTGGCCACAGCCCGCGCCCTGCCCCACTGCACCTGCATTGTCTATCCCAACGTGGCTCATCTCTTTCCCTGGGAGATCCCCGACCGGGTGGGACAGGATCTGCGCCGCTGGCTCAGCGCTCAAGACTGGGCAAGTGGGATCCCGGTGGTTGGCTCTTCCGCTCCCTCTGCAGACAAGGCGGCAGAAGCCTGACCCTGGGCCAACTTCCGCAGCCGGGCAAAGGCCTCTTCCTCTAGATGGATCTGCTGCTGCTGTTGTTCTTCTGGGGTGCGCAGGCGCTTTCCCAACGGCTGTTGCAGCGTGCCCAAGAGCAACGGCTCGGAAACTCCCGGCTCGGGATGGATGACGGTGCGGGCCCGCAAGGTGAACACCGGCGAACCGGTGGAGAAGCGGCCCGGGGATCCCAAATCGCTGGCCGCCTGCTTCAGGGTGAGGATCAGTTGCTCTGGGGTGATATCCGGGCTGACAGCAATAACCGCTCGATCCGCCCCTTGGTCATAGACGGTGGTGTAGGGGGCAGCACCGGGAATGCGGGAGCGAAAGATCGGCCCCAAGCTGAGGGCAAAACATCCCGCCGTTAAAACCAGCGCAAACGCTGTGTAGCCCACCAGGGAAAACTTCAATGGCCAATTGCGGATCCAGGCCAGCAGGGTGAGCATAGCCAGCAAGCCTGCCAGACCTAGCCCAATTCGGGTGGCAGAGGCAAAGAAAGACTCTAAAGTTCCATCCATAATTCCCCAGTTTAGCTAGACTGCCGGGAAGCCCTGCCCTCTATGCATCAGCATGAGTGCGGGAGTATGTCACCCCCTAGAGCTTCATCTCTAAGTGCAGGGTAAGCGCGATTCTAACTGCCCTATCTAGGGATCCCGTCCTGCTGCCGCGAACGGTGTTGGGCAGAGTAGCCCTCAGAACATCGCCGGGCCAACATAGCTTGGTCTATCTCGTGGTACCACTTGTTTCAGATCTTCACGCCCTCCTTATCTAGCCGGTAGGCTCGTAGTGACAGGTTACCCAAAAGACCTCCATCCCGCTGCCGCGAAAGGCTGCCTTTGTCTCAAGTCAAGACGAAGCTTATTCAGGATCTGGACGCAAGATGCCCTACAACCTACTCCAGAAGGGCTTGGCCGTTTCTATCACTGGGTCTTTGGTGAGAAGAGGCGAGAGGGATCAACCTACCAAACCCAGAAAGCAGCGAGCCTTACAGCTCGTCACAGCAGACTAAAAATCATGGGCAAGGTCGGATTCGAACCGACACGGTTTCCCGCCGCATTTTGAGTGCGGTGCGTCTACCAGTTTCGCCACTCGCCCGACCTGGAAACATTATCCTACTGAACTGGCGAAACCTCGTCAACCAATCCTCCCAACCCTAGTTGCGGCGGTCTTTCTCCAGTTGCTGGGCCTTTTGCCGAAGCTGGCGGGTTTGCTCCATCACCTCCTCCAGATCCTCGTGGGATAGCCGCTCGACGTAGTTGATCTTGATCTCTTCCAGCAAGTCTTGCAGGAGAGAGCGAATTTCCTCCAAAGCGTGCTCCTGGGTGAGTTCTCGTGCCAAGACTTCACCAAACCGCTGCATCAGTTGCGCTGCCAGCTTGGAGCCGACGGGATCCTCGAAACTGCCCGTCAGGGTTTTGTAGGTGGTGGTGGTCAGCTCGTTGGCCAGGCGCTCCGTCAGTTGGCCAGGCAGGGATCCCAGGCCGGGAAGCTGTTCTAGAGTTTGCATGGCAGGCAACTGCTTGAGCAGGCCATCCAGGTTGTAGCGGAGCAGTTGTTGCAATTCCGGTTGCACCTGGGGCAAAACGCGGTAGAGAACAATGCGAAAAACCAGGTTGGCAATCGCCTCCAGCTCGTTGGTGTTGTTGATGTCAATGTAGTCGCGCTGGGTACGCGCTGCCGGCAGCAGGGGCAGGGATCCCCGCTGAATGGATACCTGGATTTGGTTAATCACCCGCACAACAATGACTTCCGTCAGATCCTCGGCGAAGTTGGTAACAAAGCCCTGGCTCACCTGGGCGCGTACCCGCTCCAGATCCAGCAACTGTGCTTGTCCCAGCCGGATGGTGACGGGGATCACCCGCAGCCAGCGCCAAAAGGGCAGCAGCAGCAGCACATCGTACCAACGCCAGAGCATAGCATCCAGCCAATTGACGCCGGTGTAGCGACGGCTGATGGCCACCGTGCGCAGCAAAAATTCCAGCCCAAACAGAAGCACGAAGGGAAAATCCAGCACCGGGAAAAAGTCAACAGGGTTACCGCTCTCACCAATGGGGCGGAAATAGTTGGTCTCAAAGAGGGGGCGCAGCCGGGTCTGGAAAAATTCAATTCCATCTGCGGGATCGGCGCCGGCCAAGTACTCAGCAGTCCAAAAGCGGGCAAAGGCGGCTCTGGCAGAGTCGGCTTCTGGGATGTGCTCCCGCATCAAATTGAGGATACGCACAAACTGGCCAGTTTTGTTGGCGCCCTGAAAGGGATTGGTCTCAATCATCTCGTCGCTGAGCTCCCGCAAGCGGGCCAGGATTGGTGCTGCCGCTTCCGACTCCACGCCAAACCGCAGGGTAACCTGGCGCAGCTCATCCACCAAGGCCAAGTAGCGCTGGGTTTCGGGGTTGGGCTCGATACCTTTGATGGGATCGTATAGGTCGGTCACCGGGGAACGGCTGGTTTCTTCGGAGAGAATCGGCAGCGGAATGGGAGGACCAAAGGCGCCAAAAATTTGCACCCGACCCTGGAGCCAAAAATCTCGCCCAGGCACATAGCTCATGTCGAAGAGCACCAAGCACAGGTTGCTCAGGGCCAGCAGGGCCATCCCCTTCTCGTAGAGGAGCAGCCAGCGACTTCGCCCCCTGAGGACAGAGCGTCTGAGAATCCGTTGAGCAGCGTTCAAAGGACTCCGTCTCGGCCTTGGGTCAACCGGTTGGTTTGAGTCAGCCTTAGTCTACCACCCCTGGGGTGAGCCACCCTTGGCTTGAGCAAGCTGTAGTGCAACCTGGCCAAAATGCCGCCAAATGGCCTCTGCCTGTGGCCCCACCTGGCGCAGAATCCAACCCTTACAGATGGGATCCGGAGACTTGACCAGCCAGTATGGGGACTCCGTTCCGCTGATGTGAACGGTCAGCCAAGTGGGTTCCGGCCAATCCCCCAGCAAGTACAGGGATCCCCAACAGAGATGGGATCCCAGCACTGACGCGGCGGAGACCTGCCGATGGGGAAAGTGCAGGTCTATGTGTTCCTGCAGCCAGAGTTTTCTCCCCTCGGGGGAGGATGGGATCCCAGCAGTGACCCAAACTTGCAAGCAGTTGGCAAGATGTTCAAACTGCCAGCGTTCGTCCATGGCCAGCCGTCCGGCAGTCCAGATCTCGGCATAGGCCAGGCGGGCTGTGGGATCCAGTTCGATCTGCACCTGCTGGCGAAAGTCTGCCCCTGCCCCCGGAATGGTCGGGTGAGGGATCCAGATCAACTGGCTGGTGGGGGCCAGCTTGACCTTGACCTGTTGCCGAATCAAGCCGGGATGTAGCCGCATTGCCCCTTGGGTGCGAATTTCCAGCGCCGAGCCTGGCCCCAGCCCGATCTCGATCCGGTGGCGATCCCCACCCAGCAGGCCGCCGTTGGGGTTGCGCAGGTAGTACACAGGTGGCTCCCCAGGGGATCCCAGCCATTGCAAGGGAGCCTGAGAATACTCCCAAATGTGGGTATGGTCGCCTCGGCGGGTTGCCTTCAAGATGGCCTTACCGAAGTTCACAGGCGGCTCACCGAGGGGGGGTCGGCCTTGATGGGGCGAAACAGCACCTCCCGCTCCAGCCAACTGAGAACCTGCTCCAGCCCCTCACCCGTGCGCAGGTTGGTAAAGACAAAGGGCCTATCTCCCCGCATGCGACGGGCATCCCGTTCCATCACCCCCAAGTCTGCTCCCACATAGGGAGCCAGATCGATCTTGTTGATCACCAGCAGGTCGGAGCGGGTGATCCCCGGCCCGCCTTTGCGCGGGATCTTGTCCCCTTCGGCCACGTCGATGACGTAAATGCAGGCGTCCACCAGCTCCGGGCTGAAGGTAGCTGCCAAGTTGTCCCCCCCCGATTCCACCAAGATGAGATCCAGGGGGCAAAAGCGGCGCTCCAGCTCCTGAATGGCGTCTAGGTTGAGGGAGGCATCTTCCCGAATGGCGGTGTGGGGGCAGCCGCCGGTCTCTACGCCAATGATCCGCTCTGCCTCCAGGGCCTTGGCCCGCACCAAAAACTCGGCATCCTCGCGGGTATAGATATCGTTGGTCACCACCGCCAAAGACAGGTGGTCCCGCAGCGCCAAGCAGAGCTTTTCCACCAAAGCGGTTTTTCCAGATCCCACCGGGCCGCCAATGCCAACCCGTACCGGCTGGGAAGTTTGCGCAACTTTGCCCGACATCGGATACCTGCTCCTCTTTTTGGGCATTCTAGAACCAGATGCTTGCAAGGGATCCGAGTATGGTTCGGCTTTTGGTGGCAACTGCTGTGGTGCTGGTGGGATTTTTGCTGGTTAACCGCCTCTATCGCAACCCGCTGAGTTCGGAGCCGAGACCAGAGCAAGCCAGCCCAGAAGCTGCCCAGCAAGGGATCCCTCAAGGTGGGCCGCTGCAGATTTACCAATCTCGGGAACAGATCCAGCAAACCCTCAACCAAGGGGCTACCGCCACCCAGCAGCAGGTGGAAGCCGTTGAGCAATCCTTGGGCAATCCTTGACCCTTGACAAGTAAGAAGGGAGGCAGGTGCCTGGTTTCAGGCGGAGAAGGGATCCCTCCCCCAGACCGTGAAGCGCCCCTCAGGCTTGGGCGGATCCCCCAGACGCGCTAAAGTCGAGAATGCTGCAATTTTTATAGACCGTCCATGCGGATCCCTCCTGTTACCCCAGAGAAAGCCGATAAGCAACTGCAAAAGGTTTACGAAAGCCTGGAGAAAACCTACGGCACCGCCCTCAACCCCCTGCAGGTGATGGCCCACAAGCCCCAACTGATGCGAGCCGTGATGAACCTCTACGGGGCGCTGCACACCCAAAACCCCAACTTGCCTGAAGAGCTGAAGGAGCTGGTCAGCATCCGCATTGCCCAAATCAACGGCTGCCGCCACTACTGCCTTCCCTACCACACCCTGCAGGCGCAAAAGTACGGCGCCTCCCCTGCCAAAATTGCGGCGGTGGCCCAGGCCCGCACCAGCACCCTCTACACCGAGGCGGAAAAGCTGGCCATCGAGTACGCTGAGCGGATGACCGTGCCCAGCATGGTGGTGACCGACAGCTTCTTTGCCCAGCTAAAAGCCATTTGGTCAGATGAAGATCTGGTGGAGCTATCGGCTTGGATTGGCTTCATGAACTTCTGGACCAAGGTGATTGCCGCCCTAGATGTGCCTTTGGATCCCGTCTTTGCCGAGCAGCTTCACGTCTCATGAACAACCGGCAAACTCCCCTCTCTCAGAGGGGTAAGGGATCCCGACCCAAACCCTCCACTAGGCCCAGTCGTCTCGCGTGCTAAAGCTGCGGTCGTACACCTGGCCGCGGGCATGGATCTGGCGGGTCTGGGCGAACAGCTCTTCTTCGCTCATGCCCCACTGTTCCAAGATCTGATCCAAATCCCGCTGCAGATCCCAGGCACCGGGGAAACCGTGGTAACGGATGCGCAAACGGGCGACTTCCGCCAGCACCCACTCGGAGAGGGGCCTCTCCTGAGCCTGCACCATCAGCTCATCGAGCACAGCCCGGTCGGTGGCATACTGCGGATGTTGCTGCTCTCTCCGGGATGGGCCATTCGCGGGTGAACGGGATACAGCCATCGGCCTCCCTCCTTTTTTCTCACTCTAGCTGAGTTCCCCTGGAGACTTTCAATATCGAGGATTGGGATCCTTGATGGCATGGGATCCCGAGAAGGCAGAAGAAAACCGCTATACTGCAAATGTTGCAGACCATGAACATTCTTCAGTTGCGGAGGCGGCGGCTATGCCCATGCCCATGATCGAGACCCGTACCGACCGGATGTTGCTCAACTTTGGGCCGCACCATCCCTCTATGCATGGGGTTTTGCGTTTGCTGGTCACCCTAGATGGCGAAAACATCGTCGATTGCGAACCGGTGATCGGCTACTTGCACCGCGGCATGGAGAAAATCGCCGAAAACCGCACGGTGGTGCAATACCTGCCCTACGTCTCCCGTTGGGACTACGGGGCCGGCATGTTTAACGAGGCCATTACCGTCAATGCCGTTGAGAAACTGGCCGGGATCAGCGTGCCCAGACGGGCCAGCTACCTACGGGTGATCATGCTGGAGCTGACCCGCATCACCAACCACCTGCTTTGGTTTGGTCCCTTCTTGGCGGATTTGGGCGCCCAAACCCCCTTCCTCTACGCCATGCGGGAGCGGGAGTGGATCCTAGACTTGTTTGAAGCCGTCACCGGCATGCGCCTGATCAACAACAACTATTTCCGGGTAGGCGGCGTGGCGGTGGACTTGCCCTACGGCTGGACGGAAAAATGCCTAGACTTTTGCGAGTATTTCTTGCCCAAAGTGGATGAATACGAGCGGCTGGTTACCGACAACCCGATTTTCCGCCGGCGGCTGGAAGGGGTGGGAGCCATCTCCAAGCAAGACGCCATCAACTGGGGTCTGTCGGGTCCCATGTTGCGGGCCTGTGGCGTCAACTGGGATCTGCGCAAAGTGGATCACTACGAATGCTACGACGACTTCGACTGGGAGGTGGCCGTTTACCCCGAAGGGGATTGCCTGGCCCGCTATAGGGTGCGCATGAAAGAGATGCGGGAGTCCTGCAAGATCGTGCAGCAAGCCGTCAAGGCTTTGCCAGGAGGCCCCTTTGAAAACCTGGAAGCCAAGCGGATGCTGGAGGGGCCGAAGTCGGAGTGGAACAAAGGGGACTACCAGTTCATCAGCAAAAAGCCTTCCGCCAATTTCAAGATCCCCAAAGGGGAAGCCTACGTGCGGGTGGAGAGCGCCAAAGGAGAGCTGGGCATTTACATTGTTGGTGACGACAACGTCTGCCCGTGGCGCTGGAAGATCCGTCCCCCCGGCTTTGTCAATTTGCAAGTGTTGCCTCAGCTCATTCGCGGCATGAAGGTAGCCGACATGATCGCCATCCTCGGCAGCATTGACATCATCATGGGCGAGGTGGATCGCTAGGAATCGCTAAGATACTTACGGAAAGCGAGGACAAAGGCGATGGCCTGGGCGATCTTGGTTCTGCCGCTGTTGATTGTGTCTGTCATTGCTGCGGTTATCGGCCCCAAGCAATGGGCTAAGTACCAAGAGGAAAGGCGCCGCCGCGCGGAGGAGCTATCCGATGCCCGTCTTCAGGCCATCATCCAGCAGGAGCTACGCCGCCGTAACCGCCCCCCCCAGTCGGATCCCAACGGGAAAACTTAGCTACAGGGATCCCGAACCTTCCTGACCAACCGTCTCTAGGGAGCTACTCACCCCCATGACAAACGCTGGTATCGACCTACAACTTGGCTTCGAGACTGCCCTACAGAACTTGGGCTTGGGAGCAGGCGCAGCCCATGCCCTCTGGATGCCCCTGCCCATGTTGCTGCTGATCATCGCCGCCACCTTGGGGGTGATGGTCATGACCTGGCTGGAGCGCAAGATCTCGGCAGCAGCCCAACAGCGGATTGGCCCCAACATGGCCGGCCCTCAGGGGGTGCTGATCCCGATTGCCGATGGCATCAAGCTGCTGACCAAAGAAGATGTTCTGCCCATCTTGGCCGACCCAGTCTTGTTTACGCTGGGGCCGATATTGGTTTTCCTGCCCGTCTTTTTGTGCTACCTGGTGGTTCCCTTTGGCCAGAACCTATTGATCTCCAACATTGCCATTGGCGTGTTCTTCCTGATCGCCACCTCCAGCGTGCAACCCATCGGTTTGTTGATGTCGGGCTACGGTTCCAATAACAAGTACTCCTTGCTGGGTGGGCTACGCGCGGCAGCTCAATCGATCAGCTACGAACTGCCGCTGGCCCTGTCAGTGTTGGCCGTGGTGCTGATGAGCAACGGTCTGGACACGGTGGGGATCGTGGAGCAGCAGAGCGGCCTGGGCATTCTGAGCTGGAACGTCTGGCGGCAGCCCATTGGCTTTGTCATTTTCCTGATCTCGGCTCTGGCGGAAACGGAGCGGATCCCGTTCGACTTGCCGGAAGCAGAAGAAGAGCTGGTAGCCGGTTACCAAACGGAGTACTCCGGTATGAAGTTTGCCCTCTTTTATCTGGGATCCTACGCCAACTTGCTGCTGGCTTCTCTGATTGCGGCAGTGCTGTACTTGGGGGGTTGGTCGTTCGTGGTGCCGGTGGAAACGATTGCCGCCTTGGCCGGGATCCCCTTGGATAACCCCTTCTTGCAGATCGGCGCGGCGGCCTTGGGCATTGTCATGACGATGGTCAAAGCTTTTATCTTCATCTTCTTGGCCATCCTGCTGCGCTGGACCTTGCCACGGGTGCGCATTGACCAACTGCTGGACTTGGGGTGGAAGTTTTTGCTGCCTGTATCCTTTGTTAACTTGCTGCTGACGGCAGCCCTAAAGCTCGCCTTCCCCACCTTTTTTGGGGGTTGAATGAGAAGTAAAGAGGCAAGAGAGGGAGAACATAGGTCATGACGTTTCTCAAGCGTGTCAAAGAATATGTGGGCGATGCCTTCCGAGCCGCCAAGTACATCGGCCAAGGGATGGGGGTTGTCTTCGACCACATGGGCCGGCGCCCGGTAACCGTGCAATACCCCTTCGAAAAGCTGATCCCCTCTGAGCGCTTTCGGGGACGCATCCACTTCGAGTTCGACAAGTGCATTGCCTGCGAGATCTGTGTTCGAGTTTGCCCAATTGACCTGCCGGTGGTGGATTGGGCCTACAACCCAGAGCTGAAGAAAAAGGAGCTTTACAGCTACAGCATTGATTTTGGGGTGTGCATTTTCTGCGCCAATTGTGTGGAGTTTTGCCCCACCAACTGCCTCTCGGTAACTGAGGATTATGAGCTGGCCGCCTACGACCGCCACGACCTCAACTACCATCAGGTGGCGATGGGCCGTTTGCCCTCCAAGGTAACTGAGGACCCAATGGTGACCCCACTGCGGGAGTTTGCCTATCTGCCCAAAGGGGTGATCGATCCCCACGACTTGCCTGCTGGATCCCAGCGGGCTGGCAAACGACCGGAGGAGATTCTGGCGGAAATGAGAGCGGCCAAAGCTGCTAAGGAAGCCGAAGCGAAAGCAGCCAAGGCTGCTGCGGAATAGCGTGACATACTCCCGCACTCATGCTGACGCAAAGCGCTCCGCGCCGCTGTCCGCCACCCCTAGCCCCTTTCCCAGGGGATGTGACTGTTTGAACTTGTGGGACTGCCTTCCAGCATCGCCCGCTGCCGCAAGGTGATGGCCAGAAAAAGCGTCGAGGCCGCGAAGTTGGAGCTGTCCTTAGTGGGAATGAGATGCCTGGGGCGCAGAAATAAGGTCTTCTGAACCCTGCGATCTGCAATCAAAGATCTGAGTATGAGTATAGGTGTGGTGTCCTAGTCTGAACCAAAATGGCCATACGTGGGCAGGGCAGATGGCTGCCAGCCTTGGCTAACTTCAGGGGAAGGAAAACGTAAACCTACCCGCCAAGCCAGGGGATGTGGCCAAGCCGCTAAAAGTCTGCGCGACGTTTCCGCTCTTGCGAACCGTTACGGTAAAGGGAATGGGAGCAGTTGATTGGGAGCAGCGCCGGAACAATCTCACCTCGATGAAGTATGGCCCTGAGGGCGGGGTGGAAGCCCAAAAGACATTCTCCACAGCATTTTGGGTTACGGCAACACAGTCGGCATTGGCATCCACATCCAGCCGTCCTCCAGAAGGGACAATTCGGTTGTTAAAAAACACGGTCTGCTGCGTGGGATCCGTAACATACAGGTCAAGGTCATCGATGGTGTTCCAACTCAAGGTAACTTGAATGGGGCCGGTGCCCAATACTGGAGGTGTGGGGGTGGGAGAGGGTGTCGGTGCAGGAGTGGGAGAGGGTGTCGGTGCAGGAGTTGGTGGTGGCCTCAGGGTAGGAGTTGGCGTGGGCGCAGGTTCCCCAGTGACCCTCTGAGCAAAGTTTCCTTGGAAAGTATTGCCAGCCAGGTAGGCTGCGACTACCGCATCTGGGGTGCCGGGGGCCGTCTGAATTGCCACTCCTACGCCCTCGCCCCGAGCTAGGAACGTATTCCCGGAAATGGTGCGGGCCTGGGTTCCCTGCAAAATACGAATGCCGACACTGCCGGCTATCCTGCCCACGCCGATCCGGTTGGATTGAATGGATGGAATTGAGCCTGCCCCATCCAGCTGAATCCCGGTAGTGCCACTCGTACCTGCTTGCCGCGCCTGCAGTACCAAGCCGGCTCCAGCCGTGGGTGGATCCCCTTCGATTTGGTTGTTGCGGAAGATCCCGCCGGAGTTGTCACCATAGCGAACGGCCAAAGCCCCCAAAGCCTGCAGGAGAATTGTGTTGTTTTCAAGGATGGGATTGCTGCCCGGCACAGTGCCTATGCCCACCCCACCCGTTTTACTGACAATCGGCGAGACACGGCTGACCCGCCCATTCCCAGAGATCTGCACACAGGGATCCAAAAATTGCTGGCACAAAATCTCGGCCAATTGGTTCAAGGCTCCCTCTAGAACCGCAGCATTGCCGTTGACCAAGATGTTGGAGCGAGGGTCGTTGAGGGTGACCTTGCGCGGCTGAAAAGTGCCGTTGTTCACCTGCACCCGTCCACCCCCCAGCACCACATCTACCCCCTGCAGGCTGGTTTGGCTGGCTACAATCACGTCAAAGAGCCCGGTCAGGATCTCATAGGCGGTGGAGCTGGTGATGCGAATGCGACCGCCGTTGGTGCCATCGCCGCCATCCAGGGCCAGGTTGCTTTGCAAAGTTTCCCTGCCCGTCCCCAAAATCTCGATCAGCACCTCCAGGCCGGCTGTGGCAGTCTGAAGTCGCTGCGCCTCTGCAACTGCGTCTGCCAGTTTGGTAAAGGGGCCACTGGCCGGATCCACTCTCAGGATGATGGGCCCGCCACCTGGCGGAGGAAGAGGTGGAGAACTGCCGCCGCCACCCCCACAGCCGAGGGCAACCCCCGCCAACAGAGGCAGCAAGGCTGAACAGATCCCCCAACCAGATTTGGATACTTGGCCAAGCATAGGTGGAAAGCCCTTTCAAGCGCTTAGCGGTCAAGGTTGTCAGAGCAACAAACAACTGCCACGGGGTCAAGGTACAGATGGCCAAGCTGGGATCCAATGCCCTCAGCAAAAGCATCCTCTAACGAATCCCCTCCTCAGTCAAGGCTTCGCAAGGGATCCGCAATCAATCATCAATCGGCAACAAAAATCTCAAAAATCTAGCGCTCTTCAGGAACTTGGAGGGTTCCGGCGATAATGTTCTGCTTCACCGCTTCCACGGCGGCCACCAAATCTGCCGGGAGCAAGGCTTGGTTGTACTCATCCAGAGCATAGCCGACACCCTCATTCTCCAGGCCAAAGGTTTGAATGCCGCCGACAAAGTTGCCTTCCACCACGCTGCGAATCACTTCATAGGTGGCCACATCCACCCTCTTCAGCATCGAGGTGAGACCGT